>CAZNSL010000677.1:0-3800 GCA_964574975.1 uncultured Alcaligenaceae bacterium
CCCCGGCGGCACCGCCGCCGCCCGCGGTGCCACCAGCCCCGCCGCCCTCGCCCGGCGGCTGAGCCACCCGTTTGCCAGCGGACGACATGCGAACGAATCCCCGAACGTAGGACCGAACCGATGGCCAAGAAATCGAGAATCGACTTCAAACAACTGGTCGTTCAGAAGGGCGAGAAGTTCGGCTTTTACGCCTGCGCCGTGCTGCTGGTCCTCTTGATTGGCCTGGGCGGCATGAAGGCATCGTCGAGCGCCAGCACCGGCGAGATCGCCAAGGAGTTCCAAACCGGCGCGCAAGCCATCGACGCCAAGATTCAGTCCGGTGGCGGCAGTCCGCCACAGCCCGACATGATAGCGATTGGGACGGCCGTCACGCCCGTCCTTTCGTTCGAGGATAACCGGACGACGAACTCCTGGTTCAACGAGACGGAAACCGTACAGATGCGTCGGGCCGCTCCGAAGGTGTTCGCACCGACCGAGGCCGTCGCCCAGTTCGTCCGCGGCTCGATGGGCGTCTACGAGATCATCAAGGACCCCGTTTCGGGCGACATCAAGATCGGCATCCTCCAGGACAAGAAACTGAGCAAGAACGTCGCCGGCACGGTCCGCACCTTCGTCAAGAACAAGGGCAAGCGCCGGCCGCCAGCACCCAAGGCCCCGACACCGACGCCACCGCCCGTGCCAGGCGGCCCGACCGGCGGCCCGACCGGCGGCCCCACCGGTGGCGTACCCGGTGGCCGACCGGAAGGCCCCGCAGGCGGCGGCGGGCGAGGTGGCCCTGGCATGGGTGCCAACCCGGCCAACGAGCAGGGAGTCGAGTACGTGGACATCGACTCGAAGCAACTCGACCAAGCGCGGTGGGCCGAGACGATCCTGCCCGTCCGGATGGCCGTCGTCTCCGGCACCGTCCCGTTCCGCAAGCAGGTCGAGGAGTACACCGCCAAGTTGCGCTACCGCAACGTCAACGAGGTTCCCTCGAACGACCTGCCGCTCTACAAGGGATTCAACGTCGAACGAGCCATCGTGGCCGCTAACGGCAAGCCGATCGAGGACCCGGTCTGGGAGAAGATCGACCTCGACGACATGCTGCGCGAGTTGTACGCGATCCGGCTGGTGGACATCGAGCCGGAGTCGTACACGAAAGACCCCGCGCTCAACGCGGCTTACCTCGAACGGATCGTGCCGGAAGACCAGCAACATCTGGTTCTGCCGCTGCCGAAGCTGATCCGCGGCGAGTACCACCCCGTGGACCTGAAGACCGTCGACGCGGCACTCAAGAAGATCAAGGACGAGGGCGAACTGCCGAAGCGGCCGCACAACCGCATCCAGAACCAACTCCAGGATTTCGACCCATTCAGCCGCGCACGCGGTAGCCAGCAGCAGGGCGGTGGCGGTCGCAGTGGCGGCGGCGAAGGCCCGGGTGGCGGTGAAGGCCGAGGCCGGCCCGGCCCGGGCGGTCCAGGCGGCCCGGGCGGCCCGGGCGGTGGGCGGGTCATTCCGGGTGGCCCCTCCGGCGGTTTCGGTCCCGGCGGCATGCCGGGAGTCCCGCAGACCCAGGTGTCTAACCCGGAGGACGCTTGGCTATTTCGGTTCATCGACATCACCATCGAGCCGGGCCGCGTCTACCGCTACCGCATCCAAATGCGGGCGGCTAACCCGAACTACAAGAAGCCGGCTGCGGAACTGGCCACGCCCGGCCTGGCCGAAAACGAGGAACTCGCGCCTAGCCCCTGGTTCGTGATCCCCAACGATGTTGAGGTTTCTCGCGAGGAGAACATCTACGTCGCCGCCGGGGCTTACGACGATAAAGCCCAGCGGTCGTCGGAGCGCATGGCGCTCGGCGACGATACCTACGTCCAGGTGCAGCACTGGTACGACTACGTGCCGCTGCCGAACGAGCGGGCGCGGGAGCCGCTGGGCGAGTGGGTGACGGCCGACATCAAGGCGACCCGCGGCCAGTACCTCGGTGAGACGGTGCCGGTGCCGCTCCCGTTGTGGTCGATCGTCAACGGCCAGTTCCTACTCCGCGAACAGCGGGGCCGGATCGGTGGGCGCCGCATCTCGGGCATGTGGCCGGTGGACGTGCAGCCGGTGCCGCAGACGTTGGTCTGCGACTTCGAGGGCGGCCGCGGTACCTACACCATCGGCCGCAAGCCGGTCGTCGACATCAGCAGTACCGACATGCTGCTCTGGAGCGAAGACGGCAAGCTCCAGGTGTACCGCTCGATGGCCGACATCAAGGACGAGACGCGCCTGAAGCGCGAGGCGGTCTGGAAGAAGTGGGTGACCGACGTAAACTTGGCCACCGTGATGAAGATGCAGCAGGGCAACCAAGGGGCTCCGGGCGGCCCCGGTGGCCGCCCCGGCGGCGGCGGCGGCGACCGCCCCGGCGGTCCTGGCGGTTGAGCCGTTGCTGAGCGTTGCTATTACGGCGGCCCGTGGGACCTGTCCCGCGGGCCGCCGGCGTTTCCCCGTCGCGGCGCGAGCCTCCTTGCACAGCGCCGTAGCGGCGGGTACGCTGTACCGCATGACACCCCACCCTGCGATCCGCCTCGCGGCCACGAGCCGGCGCGAGTTCCTCGCCCGCGCTGCCGGCGGCCTCGGTGGCATCGCCCTCAATGCGCTCCTCGCCGGCGCGGCCCCGCTGTCGCCCTTCGCGCCCAAGAAGCCGCACTTCGACGCCAAGGCCAAGCGCGTCATCTTCCTGTTCATGGCCGGCGGGCCGAGCCAGATGGACTTGTTCGACCCGAAGCCCGCCCTCGCCACCTGGCACGGCAAGCCGCTGCCGGTGGCGACCGGCCGGCCCAAGAGTCAGTTCACCTCCGGAGGCGAAACCGTCCTCGCCAGCACCCGTACGTTCCGCCAACACGGCCAGAGCGGGCAGTGGATGTCCGACCTGATGCCGCACCTCGCCGGCTGCGTCGACGACGTGTGCTTCCTCAAGTCGTGCTGGTGTACCTCGACGATCCACGCCCCGGCGATGTACGAGTTGCACACCGGCCGCACGCTCATGGGGCACCCGTCCTTGGGGTCGTGGGTGACTTACGGCCTCGGCAGCGAGGGCGAGAATCTGCCGGCCTACTGCGTGTTGCCGCAACCGGAGGGCGTCCCGGAGGGCGGCGCACCGTGCTGGGGGGCCGGCTACCTGCCGGCCGCGTACCAGGGCACACCCTTGCGCCGCGGTGCCGTGCCGCTGCTCAACCTCAAGCCGCCCGCCGGCGTCTCCGACGAACGCAACCGCCGGGCGTTCGAGCTGGTCAAGTCGCTCAACGAGGCCGCGCTGCCGGCGGGCAACTCCGAGTTGGAGGCGAGGATCGCCAGCTACGAATTGGCGTTCCGCATGATGAGCCACGCTCCGGAGGCGGTGGACCTCACGCGCGAGATGGAGGAGACCAGGCGGCTCTACGGCCTCGACAACGTGGCGACGGCCGACTTCGGTACCCGGCTCTTATTGACGCGCCGGCTGGTCGAGCGTGGCGTGCGGTTCGTGGCCGTCTACTCCGGCGGCGGGCCGCTCTCGTTCCAGTGGGACGCGCACGATGACCTGAACGCCAACCACGAGACGATGTGCCGCCGGGCCGACAAACCGATCGCCGGGCTGTTGACGGACCTGAAGCGGACAGGGCTACTCAAGGACACGCTGGTGGTGTGGTGCAGCGAGTTCGGGCGGACACCGAACAGCCAGGGCAGTCGCGGCCGCGACCACAACCCGCACGGCTACACGATGTGGCTGGCCGGCGGCGGTGCGACGGGCGGTACGTCTGTCGGCACGACCGACGAGTTCGGCCGGCGGGCCATCGAGC
>CAZNSL010000678.1:0-3799 GCA_964574975.1 uncultured Alcaligenaceae bacterium
GTGTTTTTTCTGACCCGGTTCGTTCCCGCTCCGGGCTCGCCAAGGCGTACGCCAGCCGGAAGCGCATCCGCTGGCCGTCGGACAGTTCCGCCGGCGTCCGCAGCATCAGCCGCGCTTCGCCGAGGCCACACGCCGTCAGGCGCTCCAGCCGCTCCGGCAGCGTGCCCGCCAAAGCGTCCACGAGCGGCACGTCCGGCAGGTCCAGCGCGGCCACGTCCACGGCCGCGAGTTGCCGGCCTGCCGTACGCAAAAGCGACGACTTGCCGCTGCCGGACGGCCCGGTAAACAGCACGACATCGCCCGGCCGGACGCCGAGCAATACGCCGTCGGCAACCACGTGCGGCGGTTCGTCGCCCGACAGGCCAAACAGGCCGGCGACTTCGGCGCAGGCCAAGCTCGGCCGGCGCGGGCGAAACTCGTAGCGGATCGTGATGGGGTCCATGCGGCGACCTCGATAGGGGTGGCGGGCGTGATCGTTTACGAACCGACCAAATGGGCGAAGGTGATCTTCTCGTGGCACGGCACCGTGCTGCCGGCGGTGACGAGGCCGGTCGCGTACTTCGCGTTGTTCACCCTGGCCTTGGTGCTGTGGGACAAGTACGAGATGCACCTGCCGGATGTGGACCCGGTCGGCCACTCGGTCCTCGGCGTGGTGCTGGGCCTCTTGATCGTGTTCCGCACCAATTGCTCGTACGACCGCTTTTGGGAGGGCCGGCGGCTGTGGGGGCAGATCGTCAACTCGGCCCGCAACCTGGCCCGCGCCGGGGCGGCCTACGCCGGCGACGCAGACGACCTGGCCGACCTGATTGCCGGGTACGTCAACGCGGTGAAGCACAACTTGCGCGGCGAGCGCGAGATGCCGGACGTGGCGCGGTTCGTGGCACCCGAGGTGTACCGGCTCGTGCTGTCCGCGGGTAATCCGCCGTCGGTGGTGGCCGGCCAACTGTCGCGGTGGGTCGCGGAGCGGGTCGCCGACGGCCGGCTGTCACCGATGATGGCCCTGGAGTTGGAGCGGCAGATTGCGACGCTGGTGGACTGCCAGGGCGGCTGCGAGCGGATCAAGAAGACGCCCATTCCGTTCGTGTATGCGGCGCACATCAAGCACCTGTTGGTCCTGTACATCGGCACGCTACCGTTCGTGCTGCTGCGGATGGGCTTCTACGCCCCGCTGGCGGTGGCGATCATGGCGTTCGGCTTACTCGGCGTGCAGGAGGCGGGCCTGGAGGTGGAAGACCCGTTCGCGGAAGACCCGAACGATTTGCCGCTGGACGAGTTCTGCGCGACGATCGCCCGCGACGTGGCGGCGGCAACTCACGAGCGGACTTCGAGCGTTTGACACTCGATGCCAGCCCGGAGCGCCAGCGACGGGGGCTTCCACCCGTCGCTGGCGCTCCGGGCTGGCGCGAATCGATGCCACAATTACCAAGCCCGCGGCTCCGGACGGTTGAGCAGCCATTCGGTGCCGAACGCGGCCGCATCCAACAAGTCGTCGTGCGCCGCGAGCGGGAACGTCGTCATCTCGTCGAACAGCGCCTGCTGGGCCGCGTCCACCTGGCTCGGCGACGCGCCCTTGAGGCGGAACGCGCCGTTCTCGACCGGCACCGCAAACGCCGCCACTCGCGCCGCCTTGTCGCGCGTCTGCACGATGCCTCGCACCTTCGGCCCGAAGCGCGCGTGCCGCACCAACAGGTCGCGCACGGCCGCGAATGCCGCGTTCGACTCGAACAGGATCGCGTCCGGCATCCAGCGTTTGTCCGCGTCGTCGATGAGTTGCACCAGCTCCGGGGCGGCCACGCGGCGGGCGAGTGCCTCCAGGCAGCGCACCTGGTTGTCGCCGGTACGGCCGAGCATCACCAAGGCCGACGCGTCGGCCCGCGCCTTGGTACTGACGGCCGGGTCCACGGCCAGCACGACCGACGCACACGCGGCCGGTTCCGTCCAGAAGCGCACCCAGGCGGCGCGGATCGGCACCTCGTCATCGGCCACGCACGCCAGCCGGTAGCCGCGGGCAAAGGCGACTTCGCCGATCTCGCGCCGTCGCTCGGCCAAGCGCTCGCGCGGCCACTTCTCCGGCCAGACCGGCGTCAGGTCGTCGCCGACCGCCCGGCGGAAGTGGGCGTATGCCGCATTGGCGACGAGGCGGGCACTCAAGTCGTCGCGGTGCCAGGGGGTGAACAGGTACCATAGCCGGCCATCGGGTTCGAGGAGGTTGACGAGGTTCTCGCGGAACGCCGCCGCGTCGCGCTCGCGGTCGGCCGCCGAGCGCAGCGCCCGCACGTCCACCACGTCGTCGCACAACAGCAGGTCGGCCCGCGCCCCGGTCGAGCCGGAGCCGATGCCGAACGCCGCGACGCTCGGGCCGATCAGCGCCGCCGGCCTCCGGACGGTGAAGCGCAACGCCTCCCACGGCTTCGCGGGTTGCAGGTGCGGGAACACCCGCCGCAGCCGCGGATTGCCGGCGACGGCGTCGCGCAGAAACCGGCCACGCTCGGCAGCGAGGGCTTCGGTCGCGCACACGACCTTGACGCGCAAGGCCGGGTTGCGGCCGAGTTCCCACAGGACGCGGACGCACGCCTGCACGCTCTTGCCGTGGTCGCGCGGCAGCTCGACGAGCGCCCGGCCGTGGGCCGACAGGAACGCCTGCAACTCGCGATGGACGGCCGCGGGCCACAGCGGTCGGCCGTCGGGGCCGGTGAAGCACAGGGCGGCGAACAGGTTGACATCAGTGCGGGCCTTCGTCGCCAGGCGGTTCGTCAAGGAACTCGTCGGCGAGGGCGAGTAAGTCGTCATGGGAGATTCCGGCGAACGGGTCGGCAGCGGGCCGGGCGGAACGGGACCTGGTGCGGTGGAGTGCGAGCAGGGCCTTGGCCGCGTCGCGCTGCATCGCCTCGCTCTCGCTGCGGAGGAGGTTGCGCAGGGTGGCAATCGTCTCGGCGTCGGTCTCGGCGGCCAACTCGCGGCGAGCGGCGCGAGTAGCGTCGGCCCACAGGTCCGGGTAGAGCCGGGGCCAGCGGCGCACCGTGTCGGCGGTGCGGCCGAGCTTCGCGGCAACCTTCTCCCAGGACGAGCCGGCGACGCGCAGCTCGGCCGCCGCGGCGACCAGCCGCGCCGTCTCGGGTTGGATGGGCATGGTGGAGGCGAAGGGAACGGGTGCAGATATGCCGGCGCACCGATGCGACCGGGGCGGCTGAAGCGTAGGGTGCGAACGGCGGCGCGTCAAGTGCTGGCGCATTCGGACAGCGCCCGCTCGATCTGGTCGAGGTGGCCGGCCCGGTGCGAGCCGCGGTCGAGGTTCGGCGCGTCCGGCCGGGCCAGGGCCGCGGCGATCACGTCGTCGGGCAGTTCGAGGAGCAGGGCATCGACCTCCTCGGCCGCTTGCACGGCCGCCTGTGCAGCTCGCTCCGGCGGGATCAGTTCCAAGAGCGGTTGCAGCGCGGCGTTGAACACCTCGCCGTCGTAGGCGCCGGTGCCAGTGTTGCCGGCCGCCCAGCGCCGCATCAGGCAGAGCCGTTGGCGGTCCCAGAATGCGACGTGAGCCAACGCCCCGGCGACGCTCCAACCGTTCGGCAGCCGCACGGCCAGCGCGGCCGCGTCGAGCCGTTGCACTAATTGGCACAGCCGCTCGGTCTGCGAACGGTTGCTTTCGGCGAAGGCGCTCAACACTGGCATGGCGTCACCCCCGATTCTCGTTCCCAGGCTCGGCCTGGGACCGCACTGTCTTGCCGGCTCTGCCGGCCGAACGTGCAACGGTCTGAGTAGGTCCCGCCTGCCGGGCGGGACCCGAAGCCGTGGCGGGTCC
>CAZNSL010000679.1:0-3797 GCA_964574975.1 uncultured Alcaligenaceae bacterium
TGGGGTGGTCTGGCGGCGCGCCCCCCCCCCGCCCACGGCCCCCCGCGGGTGCGTTCGCGGTGGGACTCGCTCCACTCGTCCCACCCTACAGGCTACAGGCTATTGTCAGGCGACGATTTCGCGGATGACCTCCGACTCCAGGACGCCGGTCAGCTTCTGGTTGAGGCCGCCGTAGAAGTAAGTCAGCTTCGTGTGGTCGAGACCCATCAGGTGCAGGACGGTCGCGTGCAGGTCGCGGACGGGGTGGCGATGTTCCACCGCGTCGTTGCCGAGGTCGTCGGTGCAGCCGTGGCTGACGCCGCCCTTGATGCCGCCGCCGGCCAGCCACATCGTGAAGCCGAAGGCGTTGTGGTCGCGGCCGGTGCCAGCGGCGTACTCGGCCGTCGGCTGACGGCCGAACTCGCCGCCCCAGAGCACGAGTGTCGAGTCCAAGAGCCCGCGACGCTTGAGGTCCTTGAGCAGTCCGGCGATCGGCTTGTCGGTGCGGCCGGCGTGGTAGTTGTGGTTCTTCTCCAGGTCGTTGTGGGCGTCCCAGTTGTCGTCGTTGTGTGCCCCGCCAGCGTAGAGTTGCACGAAGCGCACGCCGCGCTCGACGAGCCGACGCGCGAGCAGGCACCGCCGGCCGAAGCCGGCCGTCTTCTTCTCGTCCATGCCGTAGAGGGTCTTGGTCTCTTCGGTCTCGCCCGATAGGTCCACGGCCTCCGGCGCGTGCCGCTGCATGGCGAACGCGAGTTCGTAGCTGGCGATGCGGGCGGCCAGGTTCGAGTTGTCGGCCCGCGCCGCCAGGTGGTCGCGGTTGAACGCCTGCAAGGCGTCGAGCATCGCCCGCTGCTCGTCCTCGCTGGTGCCTTCGGGACGTTTCAGATCGAGGATCGGTTCGCCGGCCGAACGCAACAGCGTCCCCTGGTACGTCGCCGGCATGTAGCCGCTCGACCAGTTCTTCGCGCCGCTGATCGGGCCGCCCGTCGGGTCGAGCATGACGACGAAGCCGGGAAGGTTCTCGTTGACGCTGCCGAGACCGTAGTTGACCCACGACCCCATGCACGGGCTGCCGGAGAGAATCTTGCCCGTGTTCATTTGCAACATCGCCGAGCCGTGGATCGGCGAATCGGCGATCATCGAGTGGAGGAAGGCAATGTCGTCGACGCAACTGCCGACGTGCGGGAACAGGTCCGAGACGAGTTTGCCGCACTTTCCGTAGGGTTTGAACTTCCACTTCGGCCCGACGACGCGGCCTTCGTTCTTCTTGCCACCGCGGCCAAAGGTCTTGACCGGGATCGTCTTGCCATCGAGGTCGTAGAGCTTCGGCTTGTGCTCGAACGTATCGACCTGGCTCGGTCCGCCGTACATGAACAGGAAGATGACGCTCTTGGCCTTACCCGGGAAATGCGACGGCTTCGCCGCGAGCGGGTTGCCGGCCCGTGGCGTTGCGGCTGGAATCGCGTCGGGGAACAGCCCGGCCATGGCGAGACCGGTGAAGCCCGCGCCAGCTTCCCAAAGGAACTCGCGGCGGGTCCGGCGGCAGAAATCGTGCATCGAACGTCACCTCGGAATTAGCCACAGATGAACACGGAGAAACACAGATGGATCCAAAATCACTTCATTGCATCTAACTATATTTATCCGTGTTCATCTGTGGCTAATACTCTTCACTCAATCCAGGTACATAAACTCGTTCGCGTTCAGCGCTACTAGGGCCAACGTCTCCATCCCCAGCGCCCCGGCGAGCTTTACGCCGCGGGCCACCTCGGCATCCGTGGCCGGCCGCTGCGTCGTCAGAGCCAGCACGCGCCGAACCTGCGCCGAAGCGTCGTCGCCGGCCTCGCGCTTCGCCCGCTCCGTCAGAGCTTTGGCCTGGCTCCGGGCGAACTCGCCGTTCATCAGGCCCAAGGCCTGCGTCGGCTGCGTCGAGGCGAACCGGACGGCTGTCGAGCGATCCGTCTCGGCCAAATCGAATCCGTCGAGTAGCGGTAGCAAGAGCGAGCGCTTAACGTGGACATACACGCTGCGGCGGTTCTGCCTGTCCGGCGGCGATGTGCGCCAGCCATAGCCGGGCATCGACTGACCGGCCAGCACCTCCTTCGCCATCTCCGGGAAAACGCTCGGCCCATACATCGTCAGGTCCAACCGGCCGCTCACCGCCAAGAGTGAGTCGCGAATCTCCTCGGCCGTGAGCCGGCGCATGTCCACGCGCCAGAACAGATCGTTGGCGGGGTCCGCGGCCAACGCCTCGGCGTTGCCGCGCGAGGACATGCGGTACGCGCTCGATAAAAGTATCGTGCGGTGCAGCGCTTTCAGGCTCCAACCGCCGGCGACGAACTCCGACGCGAGCCAGTCGAGCAACTCCGGATGCGTCGGCAGCGCGCCCTGGTAGCCGTAATCGCTCGGCGTGCGGACGATGCCGTGGCCGAAATGCTGCTGCCAGACGCGATTCGCCATCACGCGGGCCGTCAGCGGGTTTGCCGGCGACGCGACCCACTCGGCGAGCGCCAGCCGCCGGCCGCTCGACTTCGCGCCCTTCGTCGGCTCCGGCACGATAGCCGTCTGGCCGCCGAGAACGGTCGGGAAACCGGGTTCGACGCGGTCGCCCTTCGCCGCCGGCATGCCGCGGATCAGGACGAACGTGTCCGCCGCAGTCCGTCCGCCCTCGGTCACGCACAGCGCCTTCTCGACCGGCACCTGCTCCTTGACCAGTTTGGCGAGTTCGGCCCTGATCTTCTTGTATCGCTCGTAGCGCTCGGCCCCGAGGACGCGCGGGCCGTCCTTCGCCATCGCCTTGGCGAACGCCTTCGGCTCGGCCGGCGTGCCCTTCGGCCGGTCGTCCACCATCGCCGCCAACTCGCGGCGGTCGAAGCCGGGTCCACGCCAATCGACCTTCAAGCCGAAACTGCCTGCGTTCTGAAAGTAGTCGAGCCGCACGGGCAACCGGCCCTTGGATAACTCGACGGTGCCGGACTTCTCCTTGCCGACGCCGTGGATGCCGTCGTAGTTGAGGACGAACTTGCCGCCGACCGTCAGCCGCGAGCCATCGTCGGAGTCGAGGTAGAACTTGTACGCGCCGTCGGCCGGCACGATCAGCGTTCCCTCGAAGACGAAGCCGAACGACGTATCGCGGGTGCGCGGACCGATGTCGAACAGGCCGCGCTTCAACTCGCCGGAATCTTCCGGCTTCAGCGCGTCGAAATCCGGGAGAGCAGTCCACGTGTCGCGGTAGTAGCGGTATTTCAGGTCCTCCAGATCCGCGACGCGCTCGGCCCCGACGGACGCCTTGGCCCGGAACTCCTTCTCCAGCGCGAGGACTTCGGCCTGGGCCGCGTCGCGCTTGTGGTTGAGGTCGCGGACCTTTGTCTCGTAGGCGTAGCGGGCCGCGTCGTCGGCGAACAGCGGCCGCTCGTCGGTCGGCCCGCCGTTGCGGAAGTGGTTGATGCCTTGGAAGAACGCAACGAGCCGGTAATAGTCCGCCTGCGCGATCGGGTCGATCTTGTGATCGTGGCAGCGGGCGCAGTCCACGGTCAGCCCGAGGAACGTATGCCCGGCCGTGGCGACGATGTCGTCGAGGCCGTCGTAGCGGGCCAACTCGCGGTCGCTCGGTTCGTCGTCCCAGATGCCGAGGCGGTAGAAGCCGGTGGCGACGATCCCGTCCGGCCCGCCGTCGGGAAGACCAGTTCAGTCTCAACCCCGCCAATTCCGCTCGAACGCGGCCGCATTTCCGGCAGCGGATTGCTGCAAAACTCCGTCAGCATGTCCGGACGCGGACCACCCGGGTCGAGTTCATCCGATTGCGACCGCCACGTGCC
>CAZNSL010000680.1:0-3794 GCA_964574975.1 uncultured Alcaligenaceae bacterium
TGAGATCGAACGTGAGCGGGATCGTCTGCTGGTAGAACGTCGCCCCGATCAGCGTGGGGCTGGGGGCGAGTGCGAGCGCCGTGCGCGTTACGCCGGCGGCGTCGCCGATCGCCACGTCGAGGATGTCCGGCGACGCCAGCAGCGAGCAGCCGGGCTGCCCTTGTGCCATCAACGCCGACAACGGGATCGACACCTGGCCGAACCCGGTGACGGCGAGGCACAACGCGTTCGGTGCGCCGCCGGTGGTCGCGGTGCGGAACGTCGCCCCGATCCAGGGCAGCGTCTCAGCGTGGATCGCGAGCGTTCCCGTGCCGCTGGCGCACCCGGTTCCGTACGTGGTGGCGACGGCTGGGCAGGTGGTCGTGGCCCTGGCGAGGTTGCGCGACACCAGGCCCTCGACCGCGCGGAAGCGGCCGCCGACGACCAGCTCGCCGTTGCGCCGCAGGGTGATCGTGCGCGCGAAGACGTTCTCCGAGTAGCTCGCGAGAGCGCCGACGCCGCTCCAGGTGCTGCCGTTCCACCGCGACAGCCCGTCGTCGTAGGGCACGGGCGGCTGGTGGAAGCCGCGGCCGGCGAGCACATCGCCGTTCGGCAACACGAGCACCGCCTGCACGGGGACCTGACCACCCGGCGTGGTGCCCATGGCGACCCATGCGGAGCCGTTCCAGCGCGCGCAGCGGTCTGCCGCCACGCCGTCTGCGGTCGAGAAGGCGCCGACCGCGATCACGTCGCCCCCGGGATGCAGGGCGAGCGCGTGCACTTCGCCGTCCATCCCGGCGCCCAGGGGCAGCCAGGCGGTACCGTTCCATCGTGCAATCCGGCTGCAAGTCGTCCCCCCGGCCGTCGAGAAGGCACCGCCAGCGATCAAGGCGCCGCCCGCGTCGATGGCGAGCGCGAGCACTTCGTCGTCCAAGCCGGTGCCGAGCGGGGCCCAGGTGGTCCCGTCCCAGCGCGCGATGTGCGAGCACGGCACCCCACCCGCACTCGTGAACGCGCCGCCGGCGACGAGGTCGCCGTTCGGCATCCGGCACAGCGCCCGAACCTGCTGATCGACCCCGGTGCCCAGCGGCAGCCACGCATTGCCGTTCCACCGCGCGATGTTCGCGGTGCCGCCGACAGCCGCGCCGAACAGCCCCCCCGCCACGACCTCGCCGCCGTCGAGTGTCACCAACGCGTCGACGCTCGTGCCGGCCAGACCCGCACCGAGCGGTTGGAACGTGATGCCGTCCCACCGCGCGACCAGGCCCATCGCTCCATCCGCCGTCGTCTGGAACGTACCGCCGAGGACGACATCGTCGTCGACCGGAGTCGCGGCGCGCACCTCACCGTCGATCCCTGCTGCTCGCACCGGCGCCCAGGACGTGCCGTCGAAGCGCTTGCACGTGCCATCCGGACTCGGCCAGAACGTCGCCGCATGGTAGGCGCCGTCGTAGTACGCGAGCGAACTCAGCAGCGACGTGCTGGCGCCCATCGGCACCCAGCTGGAGCCGTTGAGCCGACGCACCGGCACCGAGTTGTCCTCGACGCAGGCGACCAGGTCGAATGCGGTCAGCGACTGACCGCGCACGTGCAGGGCGCGGCACGCCGACGACAATCCGCTGCCCACCGGACTCCAGGTGAAAGTGCCGCCGCTGGTCGCAGCGACGTTCGCAGCCGCGACGCCGCCGATCGACGAGAAGTCGCCGCCGACGTACAGCCAACTGACCAGAGAGACCGAGCGCGTGGCCAGGCAGTGGATCACGCTGCCCACCGCCGTCGTCGAGGTCGCCCAGGCGGTGCCGTTCCAACGTTCGAACACGCCCTGGATCGGCGACTGCCGCCAGCCGCCGACGCAGAGCAAGCCCTGGAACGAGACCATCGCTTCGGGCCGTTGCAGCAGCGGCGGCGTCGGCAGGGACGACCACGCGGTGCCGTTCCAGACCCGGATGAAGGCGGTGTCGACGCCGCCGGCAGTGGTGTAGCCGCCGGCCACGAGGTTGCCGCCCCAGACGGTCAGCACCGTCACCGTCTCCAGGTGACTCCCCAAGGGCTGCCATGCAGTCCCGTTCCACAGCGCGACGCAGCTCGAACCGACGACGAACGACCCCGCCGCGACGAGCTGGCCGTTCCACGTGGTGAGTGCGTTGACGCCGCCGAACGTGCCAGGTCCGTCGCCCAGCGTCTCCCACTGGCTGCCGTCCCACGTGATCAGGCGCTGGAACAGGTGGCTCCCGGCAAGCAGGCCGCTGCCGCCGATCGCGAGCCGCTGCGGCATCGGTCCGGCACCGTCCGGATCCCACGGGATCGAAACACGGCCGGTTCCGGACAGCTCCGGCTGCGGGCCGCCTGGCGACCAGGAGAGGGAGCACTGGGCGGTCGCCGAGCGACCGCAGAATGCGGCCAGCAACGAGAGAGCGGCCACGAGGGCCAAGGGGCGAATGGTCGTCATCGCCACCCAGAAACGCCACGCGGAGTGTGAAGTGACGGGCGATCCGCCGCCCCCGGGCCGACCTGCAGGCGCCGCGATCAGCGGCGCAGGCGCGCGCGCAGGGCCGTGCCGGCGGTGTACGCCGCCTCGTCCCACAGGTCCGCATGCGCCTCGGCGCGAACCGCGTCGAGGCAGGCCAATGCCGCTTCGACGAGTTCGCGCGCCCGCGCCTCGTCGCCCGCCGCAGCCGCGGCTTCCGCCAGGCGTACCTTGGCCACGCCGAAGGGAATCGCGGCCCCCGGCCCGTCGGGCCGGGCCGCGACCTCGGCATCGAGCGCCGCGACCACCATCGCATCGAGGGCGTGCGCGCGCTCGAGCCACGACGCGGCGGCCGCTGCATCCGGAGTGCATGCTGCGGCCACCCGCAACCCAGCGGCGGCTGCGCGTTCCCCGCGCCAACCTGCGCCAACGCCGGCAGCCTGTTCGGCGTACGACGCCGCGAGCGCCGCATCGCCTCGCCGCGCAGCAAGGCGCGCTCGCAACAGCAACGCCTCGGCCGCCCGCAGATCGCGCCCTTCCAGTGTGGGGAAGTCGTCCGACAACTTGCCGACCAGCTCGACCAGGCCGACCGCCGACTCGTCGTTACCGGCATCGAGCCGGCGCGCCGCGAGCCATGCCGCCGCTTCGGCGTAGATCGCAGTGTTCGACCCGTTCGTCCCCAGATGCTCGAAGCAAGCGACCAGGCACGCCTCGGTCGTCGCCAGCAGGTCCTCCGGCACGGTCTTGCCGGCGCCGCACAGCGCACAGGCGAGGTAGTAGAGGTTGGTCCAACGCACGTACTCGGTGACCCGCGGCTCGACGTCGGCCGGCAGCGCCACGAGCAGCGATTCGGCCCGCCGCGCGGCGGCCTCGGCTTCACCCAGCAGCGACCGCCGACCGCGTGAGAGCAGCGACATCGCCAGGTAGCTGGACCCTGATGCCAGGGCGCCCTTGGCGACCACGTCGTCGGGGAACCGCTCCACCTGAGTCGACATGATGGCGATGGCCTGACGTTGGTGCGTATCCCCTTCGTCGAGTCGGCCCGACCCGTACATCAGCTCCGCGATCCGCGCGTGCAGCTGCGCAAGATCCGAACAGGGTTCAGCCCGCGTCGGCTCCGCCTCGCACACCTGGCGCATCACCTCGACGACGCGCATCAGCCGGTCGAGGCAGGCGTCGAGATCCCCCTTCGCCATCGCCAGCTCGGACGCGGCGAGCTGCACGCAGGTGATGAGGCTCGGCACCGGCTGCGCGAACCCGGCGAGCGCCACTTCCAAGCGCCGCAACGTCTCCCTCCCGGCTGCCAGGTCGCCGGCACCGATCTGGTTGCGCAGCAACGACAGCTCGG
>CAZNSL010000681.1:0-3791 GCA_964574975.1 uncultured Alcaligenaceae bacterium
CGAGGACGTGAACGTCCTCGAAGTCGAGCACATGATCAAGGCGCTGAAGGCGGCCGGCAAGTCGTTCGAGTCGAAGGTGTACAAGGACGCGCCGGGCGGTCACCAGTTCAACCGTCTCGACACGAAGCTCGCACGGGAGTCGCGGGCCGAGGTGTATCGTTTCCTGGCGAAGTACCTCAGTCCGCCGAACCCGGTGAAATAGCGTTCGCGGTGGGACTCGCTCCACTCGTCCCACCCTACGGGGCGACTGTGAGTTCGACGTTATCGATCAAGCGCGTCGCGCCGAATTTCACCGCCACGGCCGCCACGGCCGGGCCGTCCAGGCGGGCCACCGGCGCGAATGTCTCTGCGTCCACCACCTCGGCGTAGTCGACCGAAGTGCCGGGCACGGCTGCCAGACGTTCCGCGAGCAGTGCCCGCAGCGCGGCGGCGTCGCGCTCGCCGGCTGCCGCGCGGTCGCGCACCGCGCACAGGGCGCGGTACAGGGCTGGGGCATTCGCCCGTTGGGTCGCGTCGAGGTTGCGGTTCCGCGAACTCATCGCCAGCCCGTCCGGCTCGCGCACCGTGTCGCACGGCACTACGTCCACCGGCAGGTCCAGGTCGGCGACGAGCTGCCGCACGATGCGCAGCTGCTGTGCGTCTTTGCGACCGAAGTACGCCCGGTCGGGGCCGACCATGTTCAGCATCTTCGCCACGACCGTGCAGACGCCGTCGAAGTGCCCCGGCCGCGATGGGCCGCACAAGTGGTCGCCCAGGCCGCGGACGTGGATCGTGGTGCGGAAGCCGTGCGGGTAGACTTCCTCCGGCGGCGGCGCGAACACCAGGTCGGCCCCGGCGGCGGCGCTCAGGGCCACGTCCTCGGCCAGTGTCCGCGGGTAGCGGGCGAAGTCCTCGGTCGGGCCGAACTGCGTCGGATTGACGAACACCCAGACGACGACGAAGCCGCCGTCGGCGCGGGCCTGCCGGATCAAGGCAACGTGGCCGTCGTGCAGTGCGCCCATCGTCGGCACCAGCGCGACGGACTGGCCCTGCGCGCGGGCCGCGGCAACGGCGGAGCGGACTTCCGGAATGAAGTTGACAACGGGGATGCTCACGGTTGGCTCCTGCGGCGTTCGAGCAACAGGCCGAGGTACGAGTGCCGTTCGACCTGCGAAAGTCCCAATTCGGCGGCGAGGGCCAGCACGGCTGCCTTGGCGTCGGCGAAGCGGTCGTCCGGGGCGACGACCTCAATCTCGGCATAGTGGCCGACCTCGTCCACGTCGTCGAGGCTGACCTGCACGTCGAACCCGCCGCGGCTGAGGCGGGCGACGCGGCGCGACTTGGCCACGACGGCGACCGGCCGGTAGCCGAGGTGGATCAGGAGTTGGCGGAACTCGGCGAGCGCTTCCGGGCCATCGCGCAAAGCGATCTCGTGTTCGAGGCGGGTCTTGGTCTCGCGGTCGATCTTCGGCCCCTTGTAGGTGACGAAGTTGGCGTCGCCGATGGTGCGGATGCGGAACGCCTCGTCGGTGGCGGCGAAGTCGCGGTCGGGGGCGTTGAAGTAGTGGTCGGCGTCGCGGCGCGGCGGGTCGAACGCCGCGCGGCGCTCGGCGAGTTGGGCCGCCAGCGCGGCCGGGTCGGGCAGGGCGTACTTGACCTCGACTTCGAGCATGGCGTGGCTCCTGTTGTTCTCCCCTCTCCCGGCTTTGCGGGAGAGGGGCCGGGGGTGAGGGTGCCTTTGCGATCTGAAATCTCAAATCCCAAATCCGGACCCTCACCCCCATCCCCTCTCCCGCAAAGCCGGGAGAGGGGGGACCGGCTTTCGTTTCCCCTGTAGAATCATGGCGAGGCGACCGGCCGCTTTCCAGGGTGTTTCTCGATGGCCGACTTTCAGACGGTGTGCAAGCTCGGCGATCTCAAGCCCGGCGAAGGCAAGGCAGTGGCCGTTGGCCGCAAGATCGTCGCCCTGTTTCTAGTCGATGGTCAGGTCTGCGCCATCGACGACTTCTGCCCACACATGGGCGCGTCGTTGGCCGGCGGCGAGGTCGAGGGCGACATCGTGACCTGCCCCTGGCACGGCTGGCGCTTTCGCGTCACCGACGGTACCTGGGTGAGCAGCCCGCGCGTGAAAATTCCCTGCTACCGGACCCGCGTCGTCGGCGACGACGTACAGGTCGAGTCGCCGGAGCCGAACCCCGCCCCCGGAGTCCAGCCGTGACCCGCCTCCTCCCGTTCGCGGCCGTCGCTGCCGTCGTGGCCCTGACGGCCGACGCTGCGCCGCAACCGCCCGGCAAGCCGGCCGCCCGACCGAAGCCGAAGCTCGAAGTTGTCGCGGAGACCAAGCTCCTGATGGAGGCACTGACCGGGGCTAACCATCGCGCCATCGGCAAGCAGCTCGCCCAGCCGCAGCCGGAGGATCGGGCGTGGGTCTTCATCCGCGGGCAGGCGCTTCTGATTGCGGAGACGGGGAACCTGCTGCTGATGAGGCCACCGAAATCGGGCGGCCGAGACGATTGGATGGAACTGGCAACCGAGCTGCGCGAGCGGGGTACTCGGCTGGCGAAGGCGACGCACGACAAGGACGCGGCGCGATGCCGGCAGGCGTACGCCGACCTGACGGCGACGTGCAACCGCTGCCACCGCAGCTTCAACGTGCCGGTGCCGGTGCGAGAGCCGACGCTCGACGATAAGTGAGCCCGACGCGCCAGCGAGGGAGGCTGTCGAATCCCTCGCTGGCGCGTCGGGCTCAGTGCGCGTCAGCGGCTTGTCATCGCACGGCGGGGCGTTACATTACGTTCACGCACGGCAAGATCGCAGGCCGGGCGGCGAATCACCCGTTGAGCGCCGGGGCGTGCCCGTGCGCGGACCCATCACCCCAGGCGATTCCGATTATGGCCAACCCGCCGACCCCGCCGACCCCGCCCTCGAACCGGCCACCGATCAATACCGAACGCGAAGTGCGCGTCTACCAGCACTCGCAGCTCTTTTACTGGTGGCCGGTGTGGGTGTGCGGCTACATCATGGCGATCTGGACGGCCCTCGAAGGCGACCGGCTCGCCATCGTGCCGTCGGGCACGCGGATCGAGAAGCGCGAGGGGCAGGTCGTTATCCTGCCGCCGCGGGACAGGACGACCGCCGTGATCGACGCCGCCCTGGTCAGCCAGGGCGAAAACCCGTTCCACCCCCGCGTTTCGGACAATAGCCGACTCGGCGCGATCTTCGTGACCGTGCTGCTCTTGGTCATCGTCATCACCAACGCGCCGTTGCGCGGTTTATGGTCGGTCGTGGCGATCGTCACGGTGATCCTGCTGTCGATCATCCTGGCGCTGGCGAACTTGTGGGACAACATCTTCAAGAGCCTGGGCAACCTACACATCCACATCAACCTGGCGGGCTACCTATTCATCGCCACGGGCCTGTTCGTGATGTGGCTGGCGGCAGTGTTCTTCTTCGACCGGCAGACGTACATGATCTTCCGGCCGGGGCAGTTGAAGGTGTGCCTGGAGATCGGCGGTGGCGAGACGGACTACGACGCGACCGGCATGACGATCCAGAAGCACCGCGACGACCTGTTCCGCCACTGGCTCCTGGGCCTCGGCTCCGGTGACCTGACGGTGCAGACCTCCGGCGCACAGTCGCACAAGTTCGACATGCACAACGTCCTGAACGTCAGCTCGAAGCTCCAGGCGATCACCGACCTGCAGCGCGAGAAGCAGGTGGTGACGGGATGAGTGATCGGCGATCACTTAAACATATACAACCGCGGCGTGGGAGGCTGGACGCAGGACGGGTGGGCGGACAGATTGTCCGGA
>CAZNSL010000682.1:0-3782 GCA_964574975.1 uncultured Alcaligenaceae bacterium
CGGCTCCTGACCGTTTGGCGGTTATAAAACCTAAACGGCCGCCAGGGTATCGCCCGGCGGCCGCGGTCAAAGGTTAGTCCCAACTCCGGTGCTCATTCCGCCGGGCCGCAACCACCTTCAAAGTTCAGCAGTCGAAATCTATACCCCAACTATACACGCGCCGTCAACCCCGTGCGAAAAAATCGTCAGAATTGCTAGTGGGCCGCTTCTTCGTCCGGCAGCGCTGCTGCGGCTCCGAAGGCCGCTTGCACGTCGGAAGGCGTCGCGCGGGCTGGCAGCGGAAGGCCGAAGGCGACGCGCATCGTCCTGCCGTCGGGACCAGGCCCGTAATAGACGGGCAGGTACGTCGCTGGCACCTGTTTCTGCAAGGCAGGAAGCATGGCTCTTGCATCCGTCGTGAGTTCGATGACTGTGCCATCCTGTACCAATTGCGCCAGTCGGACAAATTGGGCATCACTCATCTTACCGACGACCACATGAACGTAACGATCCGTTGCCGATACGACGTTTCGACAAGCGGTTGCGTCGGGGCAGTTCGAGACCAGGACGAGCGGCCCAATGGCCGGTATGTTCGCCGTGCCGACGACGTGCATCCGCGTTTGCCGCAGCGAACGGAACGCCCACACCATGCGTGCCGTCAGGTCGGGCATTTGCGACTTCAGGAGCATCAGGGTCAGGAGAGCCATGACGCCTGCCCCGGCGAAGAGATACTTTGGAAGGTGCGACTGGTCGTGGACTTCCTCGAGCGGTTCATCGATCGTCCGTACCGTGTAATGCTGGACCCCTCGGAGACGGAAACCGCTGACGATGACCTCAGTCGGGTTCTCCGGGTCGATCTCGGCCGGCACGCCCTTTGTCGCATCGAGGAGGACACCCTTCTGCCGTGCGTCTAACTTCAGCGGTTTCTCGCCCTGGACCTCAACCAGTTTCGGAATACCGTTCTTCGTCTCATACGTCACTAACACCCCAACGCCGAGTCGATCTGTCGGCATCACGACGTTCGTCAAGCCCAACTTCTGGAAGGATAGTCCGACGGCCCAGAACACGACCGAAGCCAGGATCGCGCCGATCACGTTGACGAAGTTGTTGGCCGCCACCACGTCGCCCTTACTGCTCTTCGGAGCGCGGTGCTGTTGGAGCGTGAACAGCGGCACGAGGTAGAAGCCCGTGAAAAAGCCGATCGCAACGATGCAAGCTACCAGGCCGGCCGTGTTGTCGATGAACGCGGCCGCGAGGATGGCTGCGATGGCCATGCCGTACGCACCGAAGGGTACTAGGCCGAGTTCGACTTTACGCCCGGAGAGCCAACCGGCGAGTGGCGCACCGAGTCCGATACCCAGCGAGGTCGCACCGACGACGGTACTCGTTTTTGCCTCCTCCCAGCGCGGGATTTGCGACTCGCCGAGCATGTACACAGTGGCGCGCATGAACGCCACCATGAACGTAAAGAATGCGATGCCGAACATCGCCAGACGCAGCGGCGGCGACCGGAACAGAGTGCCGAGGCTTGCGGCGAGAGGGCCGTAAACGTAGCGCGGAAATGGCCGGTTAGCGTTGGCGGCGGGGAACGGTTGGATCAGAAAACTCGCCAGTGCCCCGATGACGGCAAGCGCGAGTAGCACCAGCCCGATGCAGTACTCGCGGTTCGTGTCGTCGAAGTACCCGTAAAGCACACCACCGATGACGGTACCGAGGATGACGGCCAGAAACGAGAGCGACTCCAGAATACCGTTGCCGCGGGAGAGCAGTTGTGGCTGGAGGATTTCCGGCATTGCGCCGTACTTGGCCGGCACGAAGAAGGCCGAATGCATGCCCATCAGGAACACGCATGCCAGGACGATCCAAGGCCCAACCCGCGATCCGTGGGCGTCATTCAGGTAGAAGCCGATCGTGGCCACGACCATGATTCCGACCTCAACGATCTTCCAAAAGATCAGCGACCTGCGCTTGCTGAAGCGGTCGGCGTAGTACCCTGCGAGGGTGACGAAGATAGCCCACGGGGCGTAAAAGAGGATCGGCATCAGCGTGATCGCCGTGCCCTTGGTCAACGACTTCTGGTTGATGGCGAAGAACATGGCCGCCGCGTGGATCGCCTGGTCGTTGAAGGCGGCGAAGAACTGCGCGATCAAGCGGCCAACGAACGTGCGGTTGCGGAGCGTGTCGGCGGGGAGCGCCATCGAGACCGTCCTTTCGGTCCCGACGATTTTAGGGATTGGCGGAAGGGCCGACGAGCAACGGTAGGGTGCGCGCGAGCGACTCCAACGGCAGGCCGACGACGTTGGAAAAACTCCCCTCGATCGTCAGCATCGGGTCGTCTTCCTGGATGGCATATGCGCCGGAGCGGTTGACCCACTGACCGCCGGCGATGTACTCGTCGAGTTCGCGGCCTGTCATGGCTCGCATGTGGACCCGCGTCATCTCCTGCCACGCGACCTGCACGCCGTCCGTCCGCCGCCACAGACAGACGCCGGTCCATAACTCGTGGTGCCGGCCGCCGAGCAGCGCGATGATTCGGCGGGCGTCGGTCTCGTCGGTAGGTTTCAACACCGGGCCGCCATCGACCCAGCCGACGGTGTCGGCCGCGATGACGACGCCGTCGTTGCCGCGGTCGGCCGCAGCGGCCGCTTTCATCCACGCGATTTGCTGGACGTAGCTGCGTGGGTCGCCGAACCCGGCTTGCAGTGGCTCCTCGATGGCCGCGGGTTCGACGGTGAATGTGTAGCCGGCCCGATGAAGCAATTCGCGGCGGTCGGGCGAACTGCTGGCGAGGATCAGGCGGTGCGGGAGAGCGTCGGCCATGCGGACAGTGCCTCGAACAGTCGCGGCAAGAGCCGGTCGGGCGTCAACTCCGTCATGCACGATAGGTGCGAGCAGGTGCGAATGTAGCTGGCCCGGCAAGCGACCGTCGTCTCGACCGCGCCGCGTTCCGCCCCGTAGGGACCGTGCAATCGGATCGCGGTGCAAGTATACGGGGCGACGACCGGCCGGCCCAGCGCTGACGCCAGGTGCAGCGGGCCTGTGTCGTTCGCGAGGACCAGGTCGGCTTGCGCCAGCACGGCCGCAAGCTGCGGTAGCGTTGTTGCGCCGCTGAGGTGCAGGGCAGGGCCGTTAAGTCGTTCCGCCGTCGCGCGGGCGAGTGGTTCTTCGTCGGCCGTGCCAATGAAGATGGCACTTCCACCGAACTGCGATTGGGCAGCACGCAACAAGGCTGCGAAATGCTCCGGCGGCCAGCGCTTGGTCAGCCAGCGTGCGCCGACGCCAGCGACGAGCCACGGTCGGGGCAGGGGGGCAAGTACCGCGTCGGCCCACCGTTTGGCGTCCGTGGTGAGCGGAACGTGCCACAGCTTACGCAGGTGTCCGACGCCGAGTGCCTCGGCCATGCGCCAGCAACGGTCAACGGCGTGCCCTTCGTTGAGCCCCGGTGTCGGCACCACATCCGTATAGAACTGCGACGCCCCCTCCCGGGCCGTCGAGAGGCCGACACGACGGCGCGCTCGGGTCGCCGCCGTCATCAGACCACTGCGGAACAGCCCCTGCAAGTCGAGGACTAGGTCGAAATTGCCGGCCTTGAGTGCCTGTGCGAATCGAACCGCCGTCATGGCCGTGGCGAGGACGCCGCGCCGCATCGCTCCACGGTCGAAGGCGAGTGTCGCATCCAGGTCGGGGTGTCCCGCCACGAGCGGCTCGTAGGCTCGGTTGACCACCCAGGTGATGTGTGCGTCGGGGAAGCGTTGGCGTAGGGCCGGTAGGACGGGCAGAGCGTGGACGATGTCGCCGAGGGC
>CAZNSL010000683.1:0-3776 GCA_964574975.1 uncultured Alcaligenaceae bacterium
GTGTCGCAACCGGCGTGGCACTTCACAAGCGCCATACCGTCGTCGCCAGCAGATATGCTCAGACTCGCCTTGCGGTCTTCGTGCGCTGGGCAACGGGCCGACCAGCCGTTGCCGGCCTTTCGCGCGCCGGTTAGTTTCGAGAGAAGCAGTTCAACGGGGGTCATTTTCGCCCCCCGTTTTCGTGTTCGCCTTGTTGGTCAACCAGGCTTGCAGGTCAGCCAACGGATACAACACGGTCCGCCGCTTCGTGCCGCCGATCCGAACGCAAGGGATGCGTCCGTCCTTGGTCAGTTGCCACAACAGGCGTGGCGAGATGCCAAGAGCCTTCGCCGCTTCACGCGGTCGCAAGGCCAGAGGGGATGAAACCTGATTCATGGTTGCTGGTCCAATCAGTCGCTCGCCGCGAAGTGCGGCTTGCATGACCAGAATCCGGCGATGGCAACCAATTTCGGTAACCAACAACAAAAGAAAAAAGCCGCCAGGTCATGCACCTAGCGGCGAAGAAAAGTTCAGAAAAAATGCAGCCGGTAACTTACCGGTAACTAGTTACCGTTATTCGTCGTCTCGATCCGCTGCCGGCACTTTGTAGCTTTCGGCCCGTGTCTTGTGCCCGGCCCGGCGTCGGCCAATCTCGTTGGCCTTCTCGCCCTTTCGGTTCTGAATCCACCAGTCAGTCTTCTGAATCGCCGTCTTCGTCACTTGCAACATATCGCCCAATTGCTGCGCCGATGCCGTGGCCGGAAACGGGACCAGGGCGTCGATCTTGGTCAACTTCTCGTTGACGGTCAATTCGTCGTTGCCAAGCAGTAGCATTGCCTTGCCAATACGATCATCGGTCAAGCCGTTCGTGAACACACGCAACAACGCCATCGATGATTCATTGTTCGGCGTCGTCGGCGCAATGGGTTCCGCAACCACTACCGTCGCGGGTTCTGAAGCGGGCGGGCCGTTGTCGGAGGGTGGCCTGTGGAATCGCAAGTCGATGACGAGCCGCTCGACCGCCGCCCGTGCCGCGAACTCGCAATCGTCGAGTGCGTCCGCGATCGATTCGGCCCAGTCGGCCTGCCATACCTCACGAGCACGGCGCTCGCGGTCGTCCGGTGCGTCATCGTCCGCAGGGTCGCCGTCCCAATACGCACTCGACGACGGGCGAAGTGGCTTCGCCCACAGCAGACGGTAGATCGCTTCATCGACGGCCGATACCAGCTCGTCGGTATTCGGGCGGTTGGCTCGCAGCGGGTCGTTCCGGATCGCCACCAGGGCCGCCTCCATGCGGCGCGAGATCGCCTCCGCGGCCGCGGCATCATCGGCCGCCTGACGTACCCGGTCGTCGTAGGCGGATCTGAGGACGCGCTCGCGCCACTGCCTCGCCTCGGCGATTACGGAGTAAAGTTCGACGGCTGGCGATAATGAGCCGGGAGGGGACTTCGACATGCGATGACCTCATGGCGGGATACGCCCGGTGCCGCACCCGCCGCGAGGTCGTCGGCGGAATTGGCACCGGGCCGACCGGGGGATCAGTCCCGGCGTCCCACTACGTAGTTATATACGTGGATGCGGCCGATGGATAGGATGCGTCGGCACGTACAGGTCGTGCCCCAGAGACGCCGACGGACTACGGCCGAAAGAGGTCCGCGCAGAACAGGATTTCGCGGGCGACCGCATCGACCGGCGGATTCTTCCGCCACGTCTGTGTGGCGTGGTCCCACAAGCGCGGGTCGCGCCGCGCGATGGAATTGCGGTTGGCCGCGTCCCGCGCTGCTTGGAAGCCGGGCGTGTTGAACAGCTTCCACGCTTCGTCATGCTCGGCTTTTTCGATTCGCCTTTCGACGAGGTGGCGGCCATAATCGACGACGATGCCGGCCAGCGAGTAGAAGCGAAGCCCCGGCGGATCGACGATTCCTCGCCTGTCCAGTTCTCCTTGGACGCCCGCTCGGAGTTCCCCGTCCTCGCACTCGAGCCCGCCCACCTCCACGAATGAGCTAGCCGCGGCGGCGCACCACCGCCAGAGGTCGAAGCCCGTCGCGTGCGACCATTCCCGGATCGAGTTGAGTTCCGCGATCATCGCCTGTGAGCCAGTCAAGGCATCGTCCTCTTCCCGCGCCGATTGCTCCAAGCGGCCGATCCGATTTCGCAACGAAGCGCTCATGAGGTCGTTCCTCCGGTGTCGTGTCGGCCTTCCAGCGCGTCGAGCCGTTCGGCCAGGTCGATCAGTTCCACGCCACGAGTGGCGCGTTCGAGGATCGTCGCGGCCGCCCGAATCTCGTCGCCGGGTCGGCCGCAGGTCAGGTTGCGCTGCAGTGCGTCCACGGCCTCATAGGCGACGTTCTGCAGGCGGGCGACGGCCGCTTCGACCACCTTCCGCCGGGCGTCGCGGTATGCGGCGACAAACGCGGAGTCCCTCAGCCATCGTCGGAGGGTCCGCTCGCCGATACCGGCCGCCGTGGCCGCGGCCGCCACGGTCGGGGCACTCAGTAGTGCGGCGATTGCGCCGTCCTGTTTGCGGGTCAGTTTTTCGCCGTGCCCGGCCATCTGCGGCCCCCTGCGACCGATGTAATGGTAGGCATCACGATTGTACCTTGGTCGGGAGTGCGGCGGAACGGCGGCGGTCAGCCGGCCGGCTTTGAGCCGGGAGTACCTATCGACTGGACCATTGCCAGGATGCCGGCCCGGATCGGTCCGGGCAGGCCGGCCCATGCGTCGATGATCGTGGCTAAGTCGGGGTCGATGGGCCGGGATTCGGTATCCAGTGCGCCGCTTTTTGCGCCACTTGGTTGCGAAATGCTCGATTTCTGGTTAGGAATCGCAAAGGGTTCGATTCCCCTTGGGGGTACTCTTCGGCGGGTTCCGACCCGTCCGACTCAGAACCCTGGAAAACAGCGAAAACCGCTTGTTTTCCAGGGTTCTTTCCTGCGCGGCCACGCTCCGGTGGTCGCCACCGGAATAAAAACCTCATCGACGCTGTGAATCTTCGGCCTGCGGCCCCGTGTAAGGACTATGGGCCCCTCGATGAGTGCCGACCCTCACACCGACGAACAACTTCTGGATGCCGCCAGCCGCGGCGACGAAACCGCTCTGGCCGTCCTGGTCGAGCGGCACCGGGACCGACTCGAACGCATCGTCCGGCTCCGCATGGACCGGCGGCTTCAGGGTCGCATCGATCCCGCCGACGTGGTGCAGGACGCCTATCTGGCGATTCGCGGCAAGTTCCCCCAGTACATCGCCGACCCGCGCCTGCCCTTCTTACTGTGGCTACGGCTGGAAGTCGGTCAGAAGCTCGTGGACCTTCACCGCTTCCACCTGGGGACGCAAATGCGCGACGCCGGGCAGGAGGTGTCGCTCCACCGCGGCGCATTGCCGCAGGTGTCCTCGCTGTCGCTGGCCGAGCATTTGCTGGGGAAGCTGACCTCGGCCAGCCACACGGCGATGCGCGTGGAGTTGAAGCTCCGCGTTCAGGAAGCGCTCAACAGCATGGACCCCAACGACCGCGAGGTGCTGATCCTACGGCACTTCGAGGAACTGTCCAACGCCGAGGCGGCGTCGGTCCTGGGGATTAAGCCCACCGCGGCGGTCAACCGCTATGTGCGAGCGCTCAAACGCCTACGAGACGTGTTCCAAGGGCTACCCGGCGGTATCGAGGGGGTCTGGGGATGAGCGACAGCGGCCTGTCTACCGCCGACCCGTTCGGGGCAATCGCGGACGAATTCGTCGAGGCGATCCGTGTAAACGCTAGCCAAAAAGTGCAGCGCCGTGCTAGCCAAGAAGTGCAGCGCTCC
>CAZNSL010000684.1:0-3773 GCA_964574975.1 uncultured Alcaligenaceae bacterium
ACCAGAAGCTCGACCTCGAACGCCACCCGGAGAAGGCCAAGCCGACGAGCCGGAAGCTGCGGGCCAAGGACCGGCCGCTGGCCAACGACTTCGTCGGCGACGCCGAGTTCGACCGGCTGCTGGCCGCCTGGTTCGGCAACGCCGCCCGCGTCCTGCTGCCCGGCCACGGCTTCTACGTCTGGGGCGGCTACAGCAACCTGGGCAACTACCCGCCGGCGCTGGCCGCGGCAGGGCTGTACTTCTCCCAGGCCATCGTCTGGGACAAGCAGCACCCGGTCTTGACCCGCAAGGACTACCTTGGGTGCTTCGAGCTGTGCCAGCCCCCGGACACCCGGGTGCTGACGCCGAGCGGGACCAGCCGCCTGGGCGAGCTGCGCGATCGGGACCGCGTCGTGAGCTTTTATGCCCACAGCTCGACGATCCTGGGACTGCGCGACGGCATGGAGGCTCAGGTGGCCCAGCGGCATTACGCGGGGAGCCTGTACGGCGTTGCGGTAGGGGCGATGCAATCGTGGTGTACCGACGGCCACCTTTGGACAGTCCGCTTGACCCGAGACTACCCCCGGAAGTGGTGCACCTACCTGATGCGTCGCGGGGCGTGGTGGCGCGTCGGCATCACCAAGATGCGGACGACCTGGGGCTTCGGCCTGAAGGGCCGGCTCTGTAGCGAGTGCGGGGAGGAGGGCTGGATCCTGAGCCTCCACGACTCGCAAGCCGACGCCCGCATGCACGAGCAGTTGATCTCGGTGCAGTTCGGCATTCCCCAGACGTGCTGGCAGGAGTCGCCGGTCGCCAAGCGCCGCCAGATCTCGCACATCGAGGAGTTGTACGCCCGACTCGACCCGGCGCACCTCGACCGGGCGGCTGACGCCGCGCTGGCGGCATACCACCGCCGGCGACAGTACCCGTTCGTGCGGAATGACGAGACGCGGGCCAAGTTCGGTGCCCGCCAGTCCATCCAGGTGCGGGCGTGCAACGTGCTGCCGGAGATCATGGAAGTCCCCGTGCCGGCGGGGGGCCAGCAGGCCGAGTGGCAGTGCGTGCGGGCCGTCGACGTGCAGCCCTACGACGGGCTCGTCCACTCGCTCGGCGTCGAGACGCACCGGCACTACATCGCCGACGGCCTCGTGACGCACAATTGCTTCTACGGGTGGAAGGAAGGGGCCGCCCATCGGTTCTTCGGCCCGAACAACGCCCTCGACCTGTGGCACGTCAAGAAGGTCAACCCGCAGTCGATGATCCATTTAACCGAGAAAGCGGTGGAACTGGCGGCCCGCGCCGTCGAGTACTCGTCGCAGCGCGGCGAGAACGTCCTGGACCTCTTCGGCGGCTCGGGCTCAACGCTGATCGCCTGCGAGCAGGCCGGCCGCACTGCCTACCTGATGGAGTTGGACCCGCTCTACTGCGACGTGATCGCCAAGCGGTACGAGCAGTTCACGGGCAAGCCCGCTGAACGGCGGCCGGCCTGAGACTGTCACGTACCTGTCAAAACCTGTCATATGGAGCCTGACCCGTGGCCCGGCGACGGAACTCCGACGAACGACTCGTACTCGCCCTCGCGTGCGGCGCGACGGTGGAAGCGGCCGCCCGCCAGGCGGGCGTGAGTGAGTCCACGGCATTCCGCCGGTTGGCGAACCCGGACTTCCGGCGGCGCTTGAACGACCTGCGGGCGGACATGGTCGGGCGGGCGACCGCAACCCTGACCGCGGCGTCACTGGAATCGGTCAAGACGCTGGTGGCCTTACAGTCAACCTCGACGCCGCCGGCGACGCGGCTAGGAGCAGCGAGGGCGGTGTTGGAGTTGGCCGTGAAGTTCCGCGAACTGGTCGAGTTCGAAGGGCGGCTGGCGATGCTAGAACGGCGGATGGACGGGGCCGCGGCGTAGGCGGCCGCTACGGCCGGGTTCCCGGATGACAGGCCAGCGGGCAGACGGACGCGGGGTTTACATCCCACGTGCGAGAGGGAGAGTCAATTCGCGTGAACGCGGCGCTGGCGATCCCCAGACTCCACCACCGGCGCGGCCGTGCGGCGCTGCGGTCGGCCCTGCGCCGCCTGGAAGGCCGGTTCGCAGCGGCTGAATTGGGCACGCCCGCAGTCGCCCGGCTTGCCGCCGACCCGACCCTCGTCCTGGCCCGTGCCGGCCTGGAGCCCGACCCGTGGCAGCGCGGCGTTCTGACCTCCGAAGACGACCGCCTGCTCTTGCTATGTTCACGCCAGGCCGGCAAGTCGACCGTGGCCGCCGCCCTGGCGCTGCTAGCCGCGCTCCGCACGCCTGGAACGCTGGTGTTGGTCCTGAGCCCGTCGCTGCGGCAGTCGGGAGAGTTGTTCCGCAAGGTGATTGGCATCTTCAACGCACTCGGCCGCCCAGCGGTCGTCCGCTCACAGACGGCCCTGCGGCTGGAATTGGCCGGCGGCTCCCGGGTCGTCGCCCTGCCCGGCACCGAGGGTACCGTCCGCGGCTTCGCCGGCGTGGGCCTGCTCGTCATCGACGAGGCCGCCCGCGTTGCCGACGACCTGTACCGGGCCGTGCGGCCGATGCTGGCGGTCTCCCGCGGCCGGCTGGTGGCCCTGTCGACGCCGTTCGGCCAGCGCGGCTGGTTCCACGACGCCTGGGCATCCCCGGAGCCGTGGGCGCGGGTGCGGATCACCGCCGGCGAGTGCCCGCGGATCGACCCGGCGTTCCTGGCCGCGGAGCGGCGGGCCTTGGGGGATCGCTGGTTCCGTCAGGAGTACGAGTGCGACTTCACGGAGTGTATCGATGCGGTGTTCTCGGCCGAAGACATCCGCGCCGCATTCTCGGGCGACGCGACGCCCCTGTTCCCGGAGTGATCCGTGTCCGCGTATATCTTGGGCCTGGACCTCGGCCCGCCCGGCGAGCCGACCGCATTCGCGGCGCTCGAGCGCTCGGCGGACACGGTGTACTCGGTCCGCCACCTCGAGCGGTTCCCACCCGGCACGCCCTACGCCGAGGTCGTCGCGGCCGTCGCCGCACGGACGGTGAATCCGCCGCTGCGCGACGCGCCGTTGGTGGTGGACCGCACCGCCGTCGGGCCGGCAGTGACCGACCTGATCCGCGGTGCCGTGGCCGCCCGCGTGGTCCGGGTGACCATCGCGGGTGGGGCGGAGACGGCCCGCGATGGGTTGGCAGGCTGGCGGGTGTCGAAGGCCGACCTGGTGACGGTGCTGCAACTCTTGCTCCAAGGGCGGCGGCTGCGGATCGCCCCCGGCCTGCCCGACGCACCGCTGTTGGCCGCGGAGATGGCGGCATTCCGACTCGGGCCGGTGCGCCTCGACGACGTGGCTCCGGCGTGGCGCGAGCGGCGATACGACGACCTGGTCCTCGCCGTGGCCATCGCCGCCTGGTACGCCGAGGCGCGGGGCGGGGGTGACGGTTTCGCCCGCACGGGCGGGCCGCGGTCGCCGTTCGCGGTCCGATGGGCCGAGCTGGGGCGGCCGACGTTCCGGGCGATCTATAGGAGGGCACCGCGATGACGGCACGCGCCAGCCAGTTCTTTGCCGGACTCGACCTCGGACCGCCCGGCGAGCCGACCGGGTTCGCCGTGGTCGAGCGGCCGGCCCCGCCGGCCGAGCCGGAGTTGCGTGTACGGCACCTGGAGCGGTTCGCGCCGGGGACGCCGTACGAGGCCATCGCCGACGCCGCGGTCGCGCGGTTACCGGCGCAGACGCCGCTGGTCGTCGACCAGACGGGCGTCGGCAGCGCGGTCGTCCGGCTCCTGCGGTTCGGAGCGGCCGCGCGTAACGGCTCGGCCGAC
>CAZNSL010000685.1:0-3768 GCA_964574975.1 uncultured Alcaligenaceae bacterium
CGAGGCGAGCGAAAGAGTGCTCGCCTCGCAAGCTCGGCTCGCGGCGTCGCGAGGGTGATTTGGGAGGCACCAATGACCCTCTTCGACAAATTCGCGCAAGCGCTCCCGTATGCAGAGTTCATGACACGCCACGGCAGCCTTGCCTACGCAGCCCGCTGGCAGGCAACGGCCGACCAGGTCGTGCTGACGCCGGCGCAGCGCGAATTGCTCGGCAAGTTCACCCGCGAGACGAACGTCATGGTCCTGGCCGGTGCGTGGTGTGGCGATTGCGCCCAGCAGTGCCCGATCTTCGATCGCTTCGCCGAAGCGGCCCCGGTCCTGCGGGTGCGCTACCTCGACAACGGCGAACACCCCGACGCCCAAGCCGAGCTAAAGGTCAACGGCGGCAACCGCGTGCCGGTGGTGGTGCTGTTCAGCGAGGACGGCCACGAGGTCGCCCGGTACGGCGACCGCACGCTGAGCAAATACCGCGCGATGGCGGAACAGCAAATCGGAGCGAGTTGCGCCACGGGGATCGGCCGCGACCCACTGTTGGCGCAGGTGACCCAGGATTGGCTCAACGAGTTCGAGCGGGTACAGTGGGTGCTGCGCCTGTCGCCGCGACTGCGGCAGAAGCACGGCGACTGATTCCCGGTTCGCGACGCTTCGCGGAAGCGTGGAGGGGCCGATCGCCTTCGCCAAGCTCGCCAAGCCGCCTGCCAAGCGCGCGCCGAAGAAAAAGAACGGCAAGGGCCGCGTATAATCACTCATGCACGCCGCCGACGCCGCCTTCCTCCGCGCCATCATCGCCGCCCCCGACGACGACCTGCCGCGACTGGTCTACGCCGACTACCTCGATGATCGCGGTGACCCGCGCGGCGAGTTCATTCGGCTTCAGATCGAACGGCCGAAGCGGCTCGAGTCCGTCGAGCGCGAGGCCGAACTGTTGCGCCTCCACAGCGACGACTGGCTCGGGCCGCTTTCCCGAGTCGTCAGCGGCCACACGTTCCGCCGCGGGTTCGTCGAACAGGTCACGGTGATGACCGAGGCGTTCGTCGCCCACGCCGACGCCCTGTTCGCCCACGCCCCGATCCGCCGGGCCACCCTGCGCGGCGCGTACGGCTGGGTGCTGTCGCTGGCGGCGCTGCCGCAACTCGCCCGGCTGACGGCGCTCAACCTCGGCTACGACCACCTCGACGCAACTGACGCGCGGGCGTTGGCCGCGTCGCCGCACCTGGGCGGGTTGCTGGCGCTCAACCTCAACGGCAACTACGTCGGCGATGACGGTGCAATGCGGATCGCCCTGTCGCCCCACTTGCGCTCGCTCCGCGACCTGCGCCTGGAGGGTTGCCACCTGACGGCGACCGGTCCCGCGGCCCTGGCCGGGGCCGGACTACTTGAGCAGCTGCGCCGCCTCGACCTGAGCGACAATGCGCTGGGCGACATCGGCGTCTCGTACGTCGTGGCCGCGCCGTCCGTCCGGAACTTCACGACCCTCGACCTGACGAGCGTCCTGATGACCGGCCCGGCCGTGGCGGAGTTGGCCGCGTCGCCAGCGTCGGCATCGCTGGTGCGGCTGCGGCTCGCGTACAACGCGCTCGGCAACGACTCGGCCCTGGCTCTGGCAGCGTCGCCGCACTTATCGCGGCTGCGGCGGCTCGACCTGACCGGCAACGCGATCGGCGACGCGGGGGCGCTGGCCCTCTTGGAGTCGCCGTACCTCACTGGACTGGAGCGGCTGGAGTTGAGCGTAAACCCGTTGTCGGCGGAGGCGCGCGGCCGCCTCGCGGCACGCTTCGGTGAGGCAGAAGCGGATTAGGGCCGTCACGACGTGAGCCCGACGCGCCAGCGAGGGAGTGTGCCATTCTCCTCGCTGGCGCTCAACTCGCGAGCGAACTGCTAGCGCGGACTGAGGCCGGAATAGCCCCTTGCTGGTCGACCGGCGATCCCCGATAATCAGGGAATTCGCCAAGGCTCCGCGACCGCCGCACGTGAACCTTACGGACATCCCCACGTACGTCGCCGAACTGATCGCCGGCCATGCGGACGCCTTCGCGGCGGCCCTCACCGGCGCGGTCGTCGGCCTTGGGGCCGGCATCTGGCTGGGGCGGCGGTCCTGCCGTGACGCCAGTCGTCAGCAACTCGACCTTCTTCGCGCCGAACTCGACGAGTTGCACCGCAGCGCACGCAAGACCCGCAAGCTGCAAATCGAGCTGGCGCTGGTGCGACAGCAGGTGAAGGCCGTGGCGAAGCGAGCAGTCAAGTTCCGCGCCTACGGCAAGGCACTCCAGCGGCGGCTGCGCGCTGAAGCGGAGCGCCACCGCGAGGTGGCCGGCGAGTTGACCGCTGCCCTCGATGACGCTCGTACCCGCCACGCCGATCGCGATCCACGGCCCGATGCCGTCCATGCACCCAGCGACCGACCCGACGCAGTCGGTGACGTTTGACGGCCCGGCGGTCACTTCCGGTACAGCGGCTGATAGAGGTGGATCGCGAAGCCGCCGGGCACTCGGAACTGCGTCACCAACCCGTAGCCGTGGTCCTCCACCGGGCCGGTGAACTCGACGCCCTTGGCCTCCAACTCCGCAACCGTTGCTACCACGTCGTCGCAGTAGAACGAGATGTTGTGCGTGCCGGACGGCGCACCCTTCTCCGGATCGGCGGGGTGGCAACCCATGTCGGACTCCGGCAGGTCGAACATCAGCCAGCCGTCGCCGAGATCGTGGGCCGGCAAGCCGAGCTTGTCTCGCAAGAATACCCGCAACGCATCCGGCTCCGACGTGTAGAACATAGTGTGGACGCCACGGATCATGGTCGACCCTCCCGGCGGGCGACGCCGCATTGTCCCTTGGCCGCCGTTGTAGCGTCAATAGGAGCCGCGAGCGTGAGCGAGCGGTCTGACGCTCCCACCGCTCGCTCACGCTCGCGGCTCCTACGGATGCTACGAATACACTAGGATCGCCCTAGAACACTACCGATGAACCTGCCGCTCACCGCCGATCCACTGGCCCCGACCCGCCGCCACTTCCTGGCCGACGCCGGCCTGGGGCTGGGCAGTCTCGCCCTCGCCCACCTGTTGCCGGGCGTGGGCCGTGCCGCGACGACGCACTTCCCGGCGAAGGCGAAGCGCGTTATCTACCTGTTCATGAGCGGCGGGCCGGCGCAGCAGGACCTGTTCGACTACAAGCCGCTCCTCAACGAGAAGAATGGCGAGCAACTGCCCGACCACGTCCGCGGCGGCCAGCGGCTGACCGGCATGTCGGTCAACCAGGCGTCGATCCCACTGGCCGGGTCCGCGTTCAAGTTCCAGCGCCACGGCCAGGGCGGTGCGTGGCTCAGCGAGTTGCTGCCGCACACGGCCGGCGTCGCCGACGACATCTGTTTCGTCAAGTCGGTGTACACCGAGGCGATCAACCACGACCCGGCCATCACCTTCGTGCAGACCGGCTCGCAGATCGCCGGTCGGCCATCGCTCGGCGCGTGGGTCGGCTACGGGCTAGGGACGGAAAGCGCGGACCTGCCGGCGTTCGTGGTCTTGGTCACGAAGAACAAAGGCGACCAGCCTCTGTATTCGCGCCTGTGGGGCAGTGGCTTCCTCGACTCCCGGCACCAGGGCGTGCGCTTCGCCGCCGGCAAGGACGCGGTGTACTACCTGTCGAACCCGGAGGGCGTCTCGCCAGCAGCCCGGCGGTCGGTCCTCGACGCCGTCGCCGCGCTCGACCGCGAGCAGCAAGCGCGGGAACTCGACCCGGAGATCGCAGCGCGAGTCGCGCAGTACGAACTCGCGTA
>CAZNSL010000686.1:0-3754 GCA_964574975.1 uncultured Alcaligenaceae bacterium
AAATGGCCACTCCGGGTGCGGTCGGCGGAGCCGGCGGTGCAGTGCGTTCCCAGGCAGAGCCTGGGAACGAGGGGTTCACTACAGCGCGTTCCCAGGCAGAGCCTGGGAACGAGGGGTTCACTTCAACCGATCCCATAGAAACGTGTAGCAGAGCGCCGTCATGAACGCCTGCTGTTTGTTGTCGGCCGCGCCGGCGTGGCCGCCCTCGGTGTTCTCGTAATACATCACGTCGTGGCCCATGGCCTTCATCTTCGCCACCATCTTGCGCGCGTGGCCGGGGTGGACGCGGTCGTCGCGCGTCGAGGTCGTGAACAACGTCGGCGGGTACTTGGTGCCGGCCGAGACGTTGTGGTACGGCGAGAACGTGCGGATGAACTCCCACTCCGCGCCCTTGTCCGGGTCGCCGTACTCGGCCATCCAACTCGCACCCGCCAGCAGCTTGTGGTAGCGCTGCATGTCCAACAGCGGCACCCGGCAGACGACCGCCCCCCACAGGTCCGGCCGCATCGTCAGCATGTTGCCAACCAAGAGGCCGCCGTTGGAGCCGCCCATGCAGCCCAGGTGCGCCGGCGACGTGACCTTGCGGCGGACGAGGTCTTCGCCCACGGCGATGAAGTCCTCGTACGCCTTGTGCCGGTTGGCCTTCAGAGCCGCCTGGTGCCACTTCGGGCCGAACTCGCCGCCGCCGCGGATGTTGGCCACCACGTACACGCCGCCCTTTTCCAGCCACGCCATCCCCGCCGTCGAGTTGTAGCCCGGCAACTGCGCGATCTCGAAGCCGCCGTAGCCGTACAGGAGCGTCGGGGCCTTGCCGTCGAGCTTGAGGTTTTCGCGGCTCACCTCGAAGTACGGCACCCGCGTGCCGTCTTTCGAGGTCGCCTCGTGCTGGCGGACCACCAGCCCCGCGGCATCGAAGAACGATGGATTCGCCTTGAGCTTCTCCGACGGGCCGCCCGGCAGTACGCCGTAGGAGAGCGTGGTCGGCGTCAGGTAATTGGAGGCGGTCAGGAAGTAGTCGTCGGACTCGTCGTCGTCGACCGCGCTGGCGTTGACGGTGGCGAACTTCGGCAACCCCGGCAGCGGCTCGCGGTGCCATTGGCCGTCCTTGCGCGACAGCACCACCAGCCGGTTGCGCACGTTGTCCAACTCGTTGACGATGATGTAGTTCTTGGTGAACGTCATACCGGCCAGCGAGGTTCGTTCGGACGGCTGGAACAGCACGTCGAATTTGCGTTCGCCCTTCATGTAACCATCGAAGTCGGTCGCCAGCACCGCCCCGGCCGGGTAGGTCTTCCCGCCGACGGTCCACGCGCTGCGCAGCCGGACGATCATCAGATCGCGGTGGGCATTCGCGATGGCGTCGTCGGGCTTCTCGATCTTGATGAGCTTGCCGTCTTTGCGCAGGAATCGCTCGGTGGTCCAGAAGGTGACGGCGCGGTTGACGAAGTCGCGCTCGAAGCCGGGCGTCTGGTCGCGGAAGGCGCTGACGCTCATGTCCTCCGGCTTGCCCTCGAAGACGACCGTGGCCCGATCGAGGGGCGTGCCCCTGGCCCACAGCTTGACCACCCGCGGGTAGCCCGATGCCGTCATCGAGCCGGGGCCGAAGTCGGTGGCGACGTAAATGCTGTCGCGGTCGCGCCAGGCGGCGCTGCCCTTGGCCTCCGGCAGCTTGAAGCCGTCCTCGACGAACGCCTTGGTTTTGACATCGAACTCGCGCGTGACCTTGGCGTCCGACCCGCCGCGCGACATCGAGATTAGACACCGGTCGTAGGTCGGCTTGAGGAACGCCGCCCCGCTCCAGACCCAGTTTTCCTTCTCCTGTTTGGCGAGGGCGTCGAGATCGAGGACGGTTTCCCACGCGGGTTCGGCCTTGCGGTACTCGTCGAGGGTGGTGCGCCGCCAGAGGCCACGGCGGTGCTGAGCATCGCGCCAGAAGTTGTAGAAGTACGGCCCGGCCTTCGAGATGCCGGGGATGCGGGCCTTCGAGTCGAGGGCCTTGAGGATGCGGGCCTCCAGCTCCTTGAACTCGCTGGAGCCGCTGAGCCGTTCGACGCCGGCATTCTGCTCGCGGACCCAGGCGAGAGCCTTGTCGCCGGTGACGTCTTCGAGCCACTGGTACGGGTCGGTGTCGCCGCGTGCGAGCGGCACGCAAGTCAGCGAGAGGCTCCACAGGATCGCGGCGCGGCGGGTCACGGTCGTCTCCCTCGTGCGGACGGGTGCATCAGTGATGACATTCTTCGGTCGGAGTGCGGGGAATTCAAGCGCGATGCTGCGGGCATAGCATCGTTCACCGCGGCGGGGTATCATGGTGCTGCCGCCGGGAGGACGAGCGATGCCGCTGCGCGACCACTTTCACCCGCCGCTGTCGAAGACCATTCCGTGGGACCGCCTTCACGGCGGTTGGCCAATGGTGATCGTCCAGGCGCTGGCCCGCGACTTACCGCCGGGCTACCTGCCCGCGCCGCAAGTTCACCTCGGCTCGATCGTGGAGATCGACGTCGGGACCTTTGAAGACGATGGTGCCGCGAGGCCGCAACCGCCGCACGCGGGCAACGGCGGCGTGGCGACCGCCCTGTGGGCACCGCCGCGGCCGGCCGTGTCCGGAAAAACCCATCTGACCCTCGTGGACGAGTACGAGGTCCTCATCTACGACGCCGAACTCGGCCAGCGCCTGGTTGCCGCAGTGGAAATCATCAGCCCGTCGAACCTGGACCGGCCGCAGAGCCGAAGGAATTTCGTCTCCAAGTGCGTCACCCTACTCGAACGGGGCGTGTGCGTCGTCGTGGTCGACCTCGTCACCAGCCGGCACTTCAACCTGTACCGCGACGTACTTGATTCCGCCGGCCAGCCGTCGCCCGACGGCGACCCGACGCCGACGTACGCTGCGGTGTGTCGGGTCGTCCGTCGGCCCGAGCCAATCTTTGAGGCATGGGACTACACACTGACGGTCGGTCAGCCGCTGCCATCGCTGCCGTTGTGGATCGCCGAGGACCGGGCCGTGCGGCTCGACCTGGAGGCGACCTACGAGGACACCTGCCGGCCGCTCGGCTTCAAGTAGCGGGCAGCCCTGCGCAGCGCCTTTGCGACCGGCGCACGGCCCTCGACGGCCGCCACGGCGAGCGCGTACGGCACCGTCCCGAAGCAGCCCACCGCGACGAACGCGACCCACGTCGCCGGCGCTGGCCGCGTCAGCCACAGCGCGACCAGGCTCACTGTCAGCGCGAGCGGCAGCGCGACCGCCTGCCGGGCGTATTCGCCGACGCCGATGCCGAGTCGCTGGAGCACCATGCCGACGGCGAACAGGCAGAACGCCGCGTGCGGGATCGCCGTGCCCCACGCCACGCCGACGATGCCCAGCGGCAGCACGAGCGATGCGCTCAGCAACACGTTGGCGATCCCTTCGACGAGCGCCATCCGCGCGAACAGGCGGATGTCGCCGAGGCCGTACAGCACCCGCGCCGCCGCCGACTGCGCCACCGTCAGCGATAAGGTCGCCGCCAGGACGTACAGCACCGGGACCGATGCCTCGTCGAAGTCGGCCTTGAGCCAGAGCGTCAGGAACGGCCGGCCGAGGACGTACAGGCCGGCCTGGATCGGCAGTACCGCGTACAGGGCGAGCCGCGAGCCGTGCAGGAACATCGCCCGCACTGCACCCAGGTCGTCGGCCGCTTGCAGGGCGCTGACGGCCGGCGTCAACGTTGTCGTCGCCTGCCGCAGCGCCGCTTTCGACAGGTCGCACAGCTTGTTCGCCAGC
>CAZNSL010000687.1:0-3752 GCA_964574975.1 uncultured Alcaligenaceae bacterium
GTCGACTTCACGGGTTTGGGCTGTGACCGTGAGGTTTTTATGGATGATGCCGATGCCGCCCTCCTGGGCGAGTGCGATGGCGAGATCGCTTTCCGTCACCGTGTCCATCGGCGACGAGAGGATGGGCAGGTTGAGGGTGATGTTGCGGGTAAGTTGGGTGCGCACATCGGCGTCGCGGGGGACGACATCGCTGAGTCCGGGTTCCAGGAGGATGTCGTCGAAGGTGATGCCCTGGTAAGCGATGCGGTCGAGCATGACGGCGTCCTCCGGGAGATGATGATGCCAGTATTCTACGTATCGGCGACCGACCCCGCTTGGCTGAGGTCGCGGAGCCGCTGCGACGCGGCGTCGAAGACCTCGCGCAAGTGGATTTGGGATTTGGGATTCGCAAACCGTCCCGCGGATTCAACCCACCCGCGGCCGGCGTCCAGGTACCGAATAAGCGTCTCGGCGGCGATCGCCACATGGGAACGCGGTTCGTGCGGCCCGTCGAGGCGGATTGCCGACGTGTGGGCGACCAGCTTGTCCGGATGCCACACGCGGGCGGCGACCCAGCCGCCGCACTCGTCGTCGAACGTTGCCTCGCAAGCCGTCGAGCCCCGCGAAATGGGGATGCCGTCGCGGACGATCTCGACCGCATCGACGGCCGCGTGCCCGAACGTCTCGACGCGGGCGGTGCGGCCGTCCACGGCGAACCGAACGAGCGGCCCGGCGGTGACGTAAGTACAACCGGCCCGCACCGCCTCGACCCAGCCTCCGGGCGTGAACGGCTCGCCGGCCGGCAGTCGGGCGTAGGTCCGCAGTGCCCCCAGCGGCGTGCCGTTCGACGCCTTCGCGCTTGCCCCGACCAGCGGCAGGACAACGCCGGCGATGGCCAGCAGCGTCCATGCGCGCAGCGTCGTCCATGTGTCGCCGGCGAGTTCGACAGCGTCGACGTGGCCGAGGACCGCATTCGCCAGCGCCTCGCTCCCCCGGCCGTGGCTGAGGCCGCCGGCGTCGGACCAGACGACGAGGCCGCCCTTGCGGTGGGCCTGACCGCACCAGTCGTCGAGCGACCAATCGTCGGTCGCGTCCGGCCCGCCGAAGCTCAGCGGGTGAACGACGCGGTGCGTGTGCAACAGCGAGAGTGTGCCGAGGTAAGGGTGGGCGTTGACCGTACCGACGCACACCGCCGAGCCGTGGCCGGCCAGGCAAATGCCCTGGCCACTGTACGCGGCCAGGTGCGGGACTATCCGGTACGAATTGCCGTCGCCGGCCAGGACCGTACGCTCGGCCGCGACGAGGTGGGCGACGGCCAGGTCTTCCGCCGCGGCTTCGAGCAGGGCGGCGTGCGGCGGTGGCTCGTGGCAGCGGACGTCGCCGGCGTACCAGCCCTCGGCTCGCAGGTCGGTCGCCCGGGTCATGGCATAGCGAAGTGCCATCTTCCCCGGCGCGAGAGTTACAGTTTCGAGAAGGGGCGTGTATTCCGGCCCCTTCGTTGCACGGATCGTGAGTTCGCCCGGCGGCAGGGCGATCTCGCACGCCCCGTCGATGGTGGCCCATTGCTCGCGGCCGATCCGCATGTCGCCGCCGGCAGCGTCGTGTGGGCCGACGGGGAGGTCGGCGAAGTGGCCGAACGGAGCGTAGTAATTGCCATCCCCGTCAGTCACCCGCAACCGTACTGGCGTCGGCTGCCCGGTAGTCGCGTCGTTGATTCGCAAATGGACGGTCTGCATGCTCGTCTCGCCCGCTCCAGAGGATTCGTTGCATTCGTTGCATGCAACGAAAATGCGTTGCACGAGTACACTGCGGCGATCGTGCAACGAAAAGGGAATCGGTCGGACTCGCCGTCAGGTCCGCTCTTCCGCGCCGACCTTGCGCAAGATACCGCGCAGAGCGTCTACGGCCTTCGGGAATAACTCCGGCCCGGTGACGCCGCCTGTCGGCCCGCCGCCGAGCAAGTGCGGCTCCAATGTCGCGTAGCCGTCGTAGCCGCGTTTCACAGCGTCGGTGAGGACCACGTCGATCTTGCCATCGCCTGCGCCGGCGACGCAGCCGTGGTTTTCTCCCGCCACCCAGTCCTTGATGTGGAAGTGGACGGTACGATCCTTGGTTCTTTCCCAGCCGACGAGCGGATCGTGGCCGCAGAAGACGTAGTTCGCGGGGTCGTACACGGCCGCAAACGCCGGGCTATGCAACTGGTCGAGTAGGTCGCCGACGCGTTCGGGACTGTCGCCGTAGATGCGGTGTTCGTTTTCGTGTAAGAGTCGTACGCTCGACGTCTCAGCCCGTTCGACCTTCTCGCTCATCCGCTTCAAGACATCGGTTCGGTACTTCGGCCAGTCCGCCTCGGTCGCACCGTCGGCTGGGTAGTAGCTGAAGACGCGGATGTTGGTCGTACCGAACATCTGGGCCAACTTGATCGCGCGGTCGAGCTTGTCGAGGTGTGGCCCGAACGGTTCATCGATGCGAACCTTGCCGAGCGGCGAGCCGATGGCGCTCAGCGCGATGCCGTGCCGATCGAGCAGCGACTTGAACTCGTCTACTTGGTGGTCGGTCAGGCTGAGGACGTTGGTCTTCAGGATCGACCGGAATTCGATGTGCCGCAAACCGCATGAAAGCAGCACGTCCACCTGCACCTGCGGGTCCGGCGAAATCTCGTCGGCGAAGGCAGATAGAGTGAACATGCGTCGGCACCTGCGAGTGTCGGGGCGCGTGCAGAGATTCTACGGACGCCCGCATCAGTCGTCGTGGATGACCGTCAGCTTCACCTTATCGACGACGAACGTCTTCTCGCCGTGCCGGGCAAAGCGGATCTTGATACGCCGCAGGGCACCGTGGCCGGACACATCGAGGATTTGCCCGCGACCGTACGAGTCGTGTTCCACGATGCCGCCCCGCGCGTAGCCGCGCTCGTCGGGTTTCGGCGGCGTTTGCTGGTGTTCGTCCCACTCGTCGGCCGCCCGATGACCGAATGGCGAGCGGAACGGGCCGCCGCTGTGGTGGCACAGGTCGATGCGCTCGACGGCGTCGCCGAGTTCGTCGAGGAACATGCTCGGTACCGCGTAGAGCGACTGTCCACGGAATTCGCGCATTCGCGCGTGGCACAGGTACAACTCCTGTTCGGCCCGCGTGATGCCGACGAAGCACAGCCGCCGCTCCTCCTCGATGTCCTCATCCTTGGCCAAACTGCGATCGTGCGGCAATAGCCCTTGTTCGACTGCCAGGATGTAGACCACGGGGAACTCCAGTCCCTTGGCCGAGTGCAGCGTCATGACCGATACGCAGTCCTGCTTCTCGTCGAAGCTGTCCACGTCGCTGGCGAGTGTGATTTGTTCGAGGAAGTCGCCGATCGTGCGATCCGAATCCTCGTCGGCGAACTGCTTGGCGGCCGTGATCATTTCTTCGATGTTGGCGAGGCGTTCCTGGTCCTCGTCATCGGCATCTTTGAGCATGGCGCGGTAGCCGGATTTGTCGAGTACGAGGCGGATCAACTCGTCGGGCCGATCCTCGGCGTGCGCAGTCAGTTCGGCCATGATCTTGGCGAAATCGCGTAGCCCGGTAGCGGCCTTGCCGCGGATCTGCGGAATCTTGACGACCTCGCCTGCCGCGGCGAGCAGTGGCATCGTGCGCGGCTCGGCGTATTGACGCAGGTGTCGTAGCGACACGTCGCCGATGCCGCGGGCTGGCTCATTGACCACGCGCAGGAACGACAGGTCGTCGCGCGGGTTCACCAGGAGCTGAAGGTAGGCCAGCACGTCCTTGTTCTCCTT
>CAZNSL010000688.1:0-3749 GCA_964574975.1 uncultured Alcaligenaceae bacterium
CGAGATTAAAGTGACGGTCGTCCGCGAGACGCGGGCGGTCGAGTTCGCGAGGTAAACAAGGAGGAATTAGCCACAGATGAACACGGACAAACACAGATAGATACAAATACATCCTTTAGTATCTATCTGTGTTTATCTGTGTTCATCTGTGGCGAATTCATTCTTCGATGCGTCTATTGTTCATCGGCGACATCGTCGGCCAGCCCGGCGTGCGGATGGTGCGAACGGCCGTGCCGCACCTGCGCACCAGTCGCGGCCTCGACTGCGTCATCGCTAACGCCGAGAACGCCTCCGGTGGCTCCGGCTGCACGCCGGGGGCGTACCGACAAATCCGCGAGGCCGGCGTCGACCTGGTGACGTTCGGCGACCACATCTACAAGAAGTTCGACATCGCAAAAATCCTGACGTTGGACGAGCGCTGTTGCAAGCCGGCGAACTACGTCGCCCAAGCCCCCGGCCGCGACTACGCCCTGGCGACGCTCGCCGGTGGCACGACTGTCGCAGCGGTCAGCCTTCTCGGCCGCACGTTCATGCGGCCCGTCGATTGCCCGTTCGCCGTCATCGACCGCGTATTGGCGCGACTGGTGGGCGTCGCCGACGTCATCGTCGTGGACGTTCACGCGGAAGCGACGGCCGACAAGTATTTGCTGGCCCACTACCTCAAGGGACGCGTTGCCGCGGCGATCGGTACGCACACGCACGTCCCGACCGCCGACGAGCAAATCCTGCCCGGCGGTACCGCGTTCTTGTGCGACGCCGGCATGACCGGGCCGTACGACAGCGTTCTGGGGCGGCGGGTCGAGTGCGTGCTATCCACGGCCGTGACGTTCGTGCCGACGCCGTTCGAGGTCGCCGACGGCGACGTGCGACTCGGCGGTTGCATCGTGGATATCGATGCGGCGACCGGTCGGGCCACCGCAATTGAGCGAATCGCGGTCCGCGAGGGCGACTTGCCCTTGACGCCACCGCACTAGTTCGGGTATCGGCCCTCCGACTCTGGGGAGAGTTTGGGGGGCGACCATGCGGCGGATCACGCTGGCGGCGGCGATATCGGCGTTCGTCGGCGTCGGCTGCGCCGGCCGGCCACTCGTCGATAATCCCGCGTTCATCCGCCACGACCCGAACGTCCACATCGCCAACCCCGTCTTCCTGACGCTCGGCCCGCCCGACTACGCGGCCGTGTTCGAGCAGACGCTCGACGTCCTCGACGACTACTTCGAGATCGAGCGGGCCGACCGTTACGCGGGCCTGATCGTCACCCGGCCGAAGATCGCGCCGGGCCTCGAACAGCCGTGGAAGCCGGGGTCGCCGGACGCGGCCGACCGCTTCCTGGCGACGCTGCAAACCATCCGCTACCGTTGCGAAGTCAACATCCGCCCCGACCAGGGTGGCTATTTCGTCAAGCTCGTCGTGCTGAAGGAACTGGAAGACTTGCCGCGGCCGATCCGCCAGTTGGCCGGCGATGCGGCTTTCCGCAGCGATCCGACCGTCGATCGGCAGTACGAGGTCGTGACGCCGGAGGTCATCGACACGCGCTGGATTCCGCTCGGCACCGTGCCCAATCTGGAGCAGGCGCTCTTGCAGCGCATCACCCGCAAGCTCAAGGACCGGGCGACGTGCTGCCCGCCGTGACGAACGCCCTCGTAGGGTGGGACGAGTTTTACGAGTCCCACCGGGAACGCTCAACCGCTGAGCGTTCCCGGTGGGACTCGTAAAACTCGTCCCACCCTACAAAAACGTCCTAACCAGCGCGATGCCCAGCGCCACTACGCCGACCAACACGAGTACCCAATCGAGAGCGTACACCGCGAGCCGGCGTGCCAGCACCCGCGCCCAGCGATGGTGTGGCCGCCGCAACTTGGCCGAGAGATCGTGAAAGTGCTGCTCGATGCGTGCGGAGCCGGCTGCCCAATCGGCCGCGATGCGCTCGCGGTCGAGGTCGCCGATTGCGCGTACCGTGCGCAGGATGCGCGACCGACGGGCCAGGGACACGACGACGTGGCCGGCCCCAACGGCGAGGTCCGGCACGTCCGTCCGTTCAGTCAGCCGGCGGATCAGCCACAACTGGCGCAACAGGTCGGCCGAGGCCACTCGATCCAGGGATCGCGCGGGGGCGTCGTTCAACAGCGGCCCGAGCCGCGCCCACGCCGTCCGCAGTTGCCGTACGGCCGATAGCGCCCGGTACGCCGCCCGGCGTTCGTCGTCGTGCGACACGGGAAGTTTGGCGGGCGGTGCTACGGCCGGTGGCGGCGAACGCGACTCGTCGTACGCCCGCTTGGTCGCTGTGTCGGCCAGACAAACGAGTGCCTGGGCCACGCGATTCATGGCATCGGTGGCGGCGTCCGGCTCGACGAGTTGATACGCCCGCAATCGTTCGGTGCGTTCGCGTGCCCGTCGCTCCACCTCGGCCGCATCGACCGGGCCGGGCGTCAGCCCGAGGATCGCGTAATGGTCGGGCGGCCAGTCGTCCACACCGAGGGCCGAGCGGATGCGCTCCGTGGACATGGTCAGTTGAGCCGAGGGTGTACGATTGCTGCCGTTCGGGCAACCTTATCGTTCGGGTACGCCGACAGGACGCTCGTCGACGCCCGCCCGATTCAAGCCGTGCGCCGTCGGAACCAGAAGGAACTGCGCGGCGGACGGGTCGCGCGGGATCGGCGGCAGTCTTGGGTCGTCCACGAACGCCCGCTTGGCGTCCAGGATCGGGTAGCCTTCCCAACTGGCGCGATCGCGGACGTTGCCGCCGAGCGTCAGCGGGAGTGGCGTCCAGCCATGCTCGGCGAGTTGCCGGTTCACCTCCGCGTCCCAGGTCACCTGGGCCCAGGGCAGGCCGCTGCGCCCGCGGCTCCACGCCTTGGCCTTCGGCCAGTGGGAGTCGTCGAAGGTTGTAGTGGTCCACCCGTCGGGTCCGTCGTTGCCGGCGGTCCAACTCGCGTCGGACCACACTTTGACGAGCGCCTGGCCGTCGCTGCGGTCGGTCAGGTTCACGAACAGGCCGGCCGGCGTGCCGACGGTCGGGCTGAGCGGGTCGTTCCGGTTCTCCGCTCGGACGGCGATGACGTTCTCGCCGAGCCGCAGGGCCTTGGTCACGTCGTAGGAGTAGACGCGCTCGTTGTAGAACTTCGGCACCGTCCCACTCACCGCGGTTCCGTTGACGTAGGCGACGAAGGTCTCGTCGCACGAGACGTCCAGCGTCACTGGCCCGAAGGGCACCCGCGACAGTTCAAACGTCTTGCGGAAGTAGCGCGGTCGATTCGCGGGCGCGGCAGTGCCGTTAGCTGCCATGTCGCCGGCGGTCCAGATCCAATCGCCGCGCGCGTCCGGCGGCGCGAGGTTCAGGCCGTCGACCATCGCCAGGCGGTCCACGTCGAGGAATAGGTTGTTCTGCACGGTCAGGTGGCTGTCGGCGGCTGGGGGAAGTTCTCGGAAGCTAATGGCCTGCGGTATCTGGTAGAACGTGTTGCCCACGACCGACGCTTCCAGAGGTGCCTTCGACCGGATCGGCTCGTAACGCAGACCACTCGCCGCGGCATAGAAGCGCGTGTGGCCCACAACGACGCCATCGGTCGGGCCGGCGAACAGCATCCCGGCCTGGAACCGGCCTTCGATCAGCGACCCATCGACCTCGACGAACGCGGTCGGCTTCGGCGATTCGAAGGCGATGGCCGCCCGCACGTCCGCCCGAGCGATCATCCGGCAGCGTTTCACGCGGGCCGGCCGGCCGGCCTCGCCACCAGTCCCGGTGAAGC
>CAZNSL010000689.1:0-3747 GCA_964574975.1 uncultured Alcaligenaceae bacterium
GCTCGCCGAGGCTGAAGTCGTACACCGTGACCCCGGCCGCTTTCAGTTGTCGTGCCTTTGCTGCGGCAGCAAGGGTCGCGGACGGCTGAACGCTGACGGCCAGTTTCGAGAGCGCAATCGACATGCGTGCTGTCGTCTCCTCCGGGCGAGGTTGGCGCGGGTATGCTGCCTATGTTACCGTGCCGGGCACGAAACGGACCACAGTTTTTTCCGGGGCGGCCGGATGCGCATTGCTCACTTCATCCAACGATACCCGCCGGCCCTCGGCGGGGCCGAGAGTTACTTCCGCCGACTCGGCCAGTTTCACGCCTCGGGCGGCGACTCCGTGGACGTGTGGACCACCGACGCCCTGGACCTTACCGCATTCTGGTCTCCAACCGGTCGGCGGTTGCACCCGGGGACGGACGCCGACGGCCCGGTGCGGGTTCACCGATTCGGCCTGTGGCGGATGCGCGGCCGGCGTTGGCTGCTCAAGCCCCTGTCGCTCCTACCGCACCGCACTTGGCAATGCCTGACGTTGCCGTGCAACCCAATCGCGCCGCGAATGTGGATCGACGCCGGGCGTACGACGAAGAAGTACGACGCCGTACACGCCTCGGCGTTCCCGTATGCGTTCCCGCTCGTGTGCGGGTTGCGACTCGCGCGGAGGCTCGGTGTGCCGTTCTTCCTGACGCCGTTCCTCCACCTCAGCGATGCGAAGACGCGGAACGGGTATCTATCGGCCTCCCTGCGGGCACTGTTGACCACGGCCGATGGCGTGTTCGTGCAAACGCCAACAGAACTGCGTGCCACCCTCGACGCTGGAGTGCCCGCCGAGCGCGTCGTACTCCAGGGATTGGGCGTTGACCCGCACGAATGTACCGGCGGAGACCGCGGGGCTGCGCGTGAGAAGTGGGGAGTCAGGCCGGACGAGATCGTCGTCGGTCACTTGGCGAATAACAGCGTCGAGAAGGGCAGCGTAGATCTGTTGCGTGCGGCCGAACGACTCTGGCAAACGGGCCGACGGTTCACGGTCGTCGTGGCCGGTCCGGAGATGCCGAACTTTCGCGACTTCGTCGACCGATTCGGACCCGCGGCTGGTGTCCGTCGGTTGGGACCACTGACCGACGACGCACGGCGCGACTTCTTTGCTGGCATCGACCTGTTCGCGCTACCGAGTCGGTCGGATTCGTTCGGATTGGTCTTGCTCGAAGCCTGGGCCAACGGCATCGCCAACGTCGCCTACCGTTGCGGCGGCGTCGCCGACGTAATCCGCGACGGCCGAGACGGCACACTCGTCCCATGCGGGTCCGTGGATGACCTGACTCGGTGCCTGGACCAGCTCATCGGCGACGGAGAATTGCGGAGACGCTACGGTGAGGCGGGGCGGGCGCGGGTCGGACGTGAATTTCGCTGGGCGGACAAACTCGAGAAGGTACGGCGAACGCTCATACACGCAGCGCACACAGCCGCGAATCGCAAACCCTCGTTTGCGATTCGCGACCAGGCGACCGCCGACACGACGACTATTTCGGCGTCTTGAGCAGGACCAGGCGTGCGATACCGCCCCTGTTCGTGATGAAGTGAAGGTGGAGCAAAGCGCCCGTCGCCGGGTCCGCCGCCTCGATGGCGGTCTTCGCCTCATCGGCGCTCGTCACCGGTTTGCGGTCGATCCGCGTGATCGTCATACCGGACTGGATGCCGGATCCGGCGGCGACGCCACCGGGAATTAGTCTTGCCACGATCGCGCCGGTCTCACCCCGCCGGTTCCTGGCATCCATCAGTTCCAGGCCATACCGCCTGACCGAAACACGCTCCGCGTCTTCGACCGGCGTGAAGCGCGCGGGACCGACGCTCTCGCCTTGGCTCGGTAGCGTGCCGATCGTCAACTTGAGCCGCGTCGGCTTGGTATTGCGAACAACGTCGACATCGACAGTCTCGCCGGGCGACAGTTCGCCGACGTAGCGCATGAAATCGCGTTGGTCGCGGATCGTGTGCGCGCCGATTGCCGTCACTACGTCGTCTTGCTGAATTCCCGCCTTGGCGGCCGGCGAATTCGGGAGCACGAACGACAGAACTGCACCGCTATTGGGTGCGCCAAGCATCGCCATGACATCGGGGGCCGGGTCTTCGTACATGTTCACGCCGAAGTAACCGCGCTTGACCTCCCCGTCCTTGAGAAGTTGGTTCATGACCTTCTTGGCCATGTTGCTCGGGATGGCCAGTCCAACGCCCTGAAAGCCTCCGGACTGACCAGTCGTCTTGATGGCCGAGTTAATGCCGATGACCTGCCCTGCGAGGTTGATCAGCGGCCCGCCCGAGTTGCCGGGGTTGATTGCCGCGTCGGTCTGGAGGAAATCGTCGTAGCGATTGAGGTTCAGGTCGCGCCCCTTGGCACTGATGATGCCGTGCGTCACGGTCCCTCTCAGGCCGAACGGCGCGCCGATGGCCAGTACGCGATCGCCGATTTCCATCTGGTTGCTGTCGCCAAACGGAAGGAACGGCAAGGGGGTTTCCGACTTGATGCGTACGACCGCGAGGTCGGAGTTCACGTCCCGCTTGTAGTCCTTGCTGGTGAACTTCTTGCCGTCGGTGAATGTGATTTCGAGTTGCTCGGCCCCGTCGACGACGTGGTTATTCGTAATGATCACGCCGCCAGCATCGACGACGACGCCCGAACCTGCCCCGAGCGTGTCTTCGCGTTCGGGGCGAACGGGGAAGATACCAGTCCGCGCCACCCGGCCTTTCGCCTCAATGCTGACGACGGCAGGTAACGCTTGCTTGACGAGGTCGCGGTAGGACGCCAATTCGCGCGGGATCGGCGAACCTTCCGGCGGAGCCTGGCCAAGCGACTGGGATTCGGTCGCACGATGCGCAAGGCCGAGCGCCGCGGCTACGAGGACTGCGTTCACGGGCCAACGACCTGATTTCGACATGTTGAATGACCCTCCGGGTTACAGTATTCGATTCGTCGGCCGGCGCGCCGGAGCCTGCACGATCCAGGGAACGTTCCCAAAGCACGAGCCTTCCAGGCGTACGCCGGATTCGCGGGCCTTCAAGCCATCATAGCCAATCCGGCCGGGCGAAATCGACCGAAATCTCGTCTGCCAACGCCGGCTACGCATGAGGTATTTCGCGGCTGGTTGACGGAGATTCACCGAGGCAATACAACGTGTAACACTCGCTCCGCAATCGCGACGACCACGTCATGGCGCTGGACTTTCCCAACGAAACGGAAATCCTCGACGAGTGTCAGGCGACCATCGGCTATCGTTTCCGACAGCCCGAGCTGCTTCGCGCCGCGCTAACCCATACGTCGGGGGCCAACACCCGCCTTGCCTCGAACGAGCGTATGGAGTTCCTCGGCGACTCTGTCCTCGGCCTCGTTTGCTGTGAACAACTGTACGTCCGTTTCCCGGAGTACGAAGAAGGAGACATGACCAAGGTCAAGTCGGCTGTGGTCAGCCGTCGGGTTTGCGCCCGCATGAGTAAGAAACTGCACCTCGGCGACTTTCTGTTTCTCGGCCGGGGAATGAACTCTCACTACGACGTGCCCGCCAACATGCTAGCGGACGTGTTCGAGTCGCTCGTGGCGGCCATCTACCTTGATGGCGGCCTGGACGCAGCGAAAGGATTCCTGTTGGATTTGATCGTACCCGAAATCGAACTGGCGGCAGGCGGCGGACACGGCAACCACAAGTCGAGTTTACAGCAGCTGGCACAGCGTCGTTTCGGCGACACACCGCGCTACCGCGTCCTCGACGAGCA
>CAZNSL010000690.1:0-3735 GCA_964574975.1 uncultured Alcaligenaceae bacterium
ACTGGCGCGTGCCTGATGACGCGGCGCGACGTGTTCGACGCGGTCGGCGGCTTCGACGAGACATTCCCGCTCAATTACAACGATGTGGACTACTGCCTGAAGGTGCGCCGTCTCGGGCGGTGCGTCGTCTTCACGCCACACGCACGGCTACTGCACCATGAGTCGGCGACCAAGCCCGGCGTGTTCGCGACGGAACTCGACGCCTTCCGTGCCAAGTGGGGCACGACTGGCCTCGACCCGTACTACAACCCGAATCTCAACGCCGAGACGTTCGACTACCGCATTGGCGGCTGACGAATCCCGCGGGGCAGGACGAATTCACTTTCCGATTCGGGCCGTGGGCAACACGAAACGCACCGGCCCGACACCGCCCAGAGCTTCCGCCGGTACCGTGAGTCGCAACTCGCCGTCCGCCTCCGGGGCCGGGAACACCAGGACATCTTCGACGTACATTGCCGGAAAGAACTCGGTGTGGCGAACGTGCTTCGCGAACGTCGCTCCGCGCGGTATGGACACGGGAGTTAGCTTTTTCCCGCTGGCGTCGGTAACGGTAGGTGTGTCGCCACTTGGCGGCCCGCCGTCGCTCCACGGAGTGAAATGTACCTCGCTGGGAATACGCTCCGCGGGCACGACGCGGAGATGGACGACCAGGCACAAGCCCTCCGGCCCACCCGCCGGCTTGCCGTCCTTCAGGAATTGAACGTTTTCGACGGAACTGGCGGCGACGCCAACGTAAAGCCCATTGACTTCAACCGCGTGCTTGGTGGCATCGACCCAATCGCCCGTCTGCGGCGTGCGCAGTAGTTGCCGACCTCCGGGAAAAACGACCGATTTCTTCGCGGTGACCTCTTCCGGCAGAGGCGGCGTAGCACGCGGACCGCCGGCCTTGAGGGCCACGACGATGAAGGCAACGGTACTCGTCAGCGAGCCGACACTACTGCACGCAAACGTCACACCGTTTCGCTTGTCGAGCACCAGGCTCATCACAGCCGCGACCAGCCCGCAGGCACCCAGAATCAGCGGCAGATACGTCCAGCCGACGAACGCGGCAAAGGACAACGCGGAACAGCCCAACGCGAGAGCCAACTGACTCAACCCCAACTTCCCACCCGTGCGGCGGCGCACCCGCCGTCGCGCGGGCGCATCCACCTTCTGCCCGGTTGGTACGTCGTTCTCGGACCCCAGGGGCGGCGGTTCGGAGTGCGTCGCAGTGTCGGGTTCGACTTCCACTTCAACGGCTTTCAACACGCGCTTGACGCGTGCAATGTAGCGGTGCAGGCATACGGAACATACGACGTGCTGGCCATCCAGTTCGTCATCGACGCGGTCCTTGGTGCTGCACACCGGACAAACGGCCGTGAACGGCATCGGACTCCTCGCGATGGTGACGAGGTCAGTAGTCTTCGGGGCTGATGACCTTGCCGTCGTTGATATGGCCGAGGTACGTGAAGACGGTCGGCTTCACCGAGTAGCGGATCGAACGAACCGATCCATCGGCGAACGCAGCGTTGAACGCGGCCGGGTGCGACGACCCCATCCGCCCGTTCCACGGGTAGGCCCCTCCGATGACGCACTCGCCGACCGCGTCCTGGTCCGGCGGGAAGTCGGTGCGGGCGACCGTGTCCATGTCCCAGCCGATGCTGTAGCCGTGGTCGTCGTCGGTTACGCCGGTGTTGAGGGTCGTCCGGCAAAGCCGCTTCTCGCCCACCATGATCGTGTCGGATGTACCGTCCACCAGATCGGCAAACCGCCGCATTCGGCCATACTGGACGACCCCGGTGCCATCGTTGTTGCTCCCGTCCGAGCGGTCGCGGCCATCCTGGTTGCTCGCCACGTAGTCCATTAGGGCGTTGCCCATGCTCCACCCCTCGGTCGAACGAGACGGCGCGCGCCGCGTCGGGCAAAAGTACAGCTTGACCGGCGTGGACTTGATCAGTGCGAGGTCGCCCCGATGGAGGTTCTGTTGTTCTATGTACGGCAGGATTTGGTAGGCCCAGCCGCCGGGTTGATCACTGCCGACCTGAGGCGCGCCGCCGCCGGCCCCGACTGGGTATTCGCGGACCAGCCCGCCCGACGGGAACCCCTGCATGCTGTCGTGATGGTTATGGAAGGCGAGGCCGATCTGCTTGAGGTTGTTGGCGCACTGAATGCGGCTTGCCGCCTCACGCACCTTCTGCACCGCCGGCAAGAGTAGGCTAATGAGCACCGAGATGATCGACATGACGACCAACAGCTCGATGAGCGTAAACGCCGTGCGACGGGTGCGAGCGGTCACGGTGACATCCTCGGTAGGCAGTCCGAGCCGATGGCATACGGGCTGTATGCATGTGTATTATGCGGTCGGCTACTGGCCGGACACCAGACTGAATTTCCGATCCCGATACAGTTTGGTGTGACCATCGCTCGATCGACCCCACAATAAACTGCGACTTGGCTCGTTGCCTCAAACGCTGGCCGACACGAATTGTTTTCGTTCTCCCTCTTGACTCACCCCCGCCGCATCGGTAGGATCGCGCTCGCTAACTGAGTGACACGCACCTAGGGTAACAGGGACGCCGGCCCGGCCCCCGCCCGCGATGCCAGGACGGTTCCGGGTTATGTCGGTCATCCCGCGCTGGCCCACGGATGGGAGTCCTTACACCTCTCCCACTCCGACCATGCTGGATAGCCGCACTGGTGACGGCTCCGCGAGGTTCACCCTCCACGCGCCGGCCAAAGTCAACCTGTTCCTGGAACTCGTCGCCCGGCGGCCCGACGGCTACCACGACCTGCGCACCCTGATGGTTGCGGTGTCGCTCGCCGACGAACTTGCGTTCGCCCCCGCCCCGCACGGCGAATTTCGCCTGAGTTGCTCCGACCCGCGGCTCGACGCTGGGCCGGGTAACTTGGTGGCGAAGGCTGCGGCCCTGCTACAGCGAACCACCGGCTGCGACGCCGGTGCGGCCGTCCGGCTGACGAAGGCCATCCCACTCGAAGCCGGGCTGGCCGGCGGCTCCTCCGATGCCGCGGCGGCGTTGATTGGACTCAACCGGCTTTGGGGCCTCGGCCTCGGGGCCGACAAGCTTCGCCCCCTCGCGGCCGAACTCGGCAGCGACGTGGCCTTCTTTCTCCGCCCGCCGGCGGCGTGGTGTACCGGCCGCGGGGAGGTGGTCGAGCCGCTCAAGCTCGGCCGGCGGTTGCACCTGGTGCTGGTCTGCCCGCAATTCGGGCTGTCCACCGCCGCGGTGTACCGCGAGTCGGTGGTGCCTGCTGAGCCGCTCTCCGGCGATGAGATTCGTCGAGCGGTTGTGGCGGGCGATGTGGACGCAATCGGTCGGTACCTGCACAATCGTTTGCAGGAGCCGGCGGCCCAGTTGCGGCCAGAGTTGGTGGAGTGGCTGGAGCGGCTCGCGGCGCTCAACCCCGCGGGCCGACTAATGTCGGGCAGCGGCTCGACTGTGTTCGCCTTGGCCCGCGACTACCGCGACGCGGTACGCATCGCGGCGGGCGTGCGGGCCGGATCGAAGGGCTTGGAGGGCGTGCAGCTGCACGTCGTGAGAACTTGCGTCTGAGGCAGACGTTCGGCCGACCCCCCGGCGGGAGGCCTGAACGCCAAACGTAGCGCCAGGGACGGCGGCCTTGAACGGCGGCCGGCCCGGCACGCCGGGAGCCGTTCAAGGAGAACCGCTGTGGTCATCACCGAAGTCCGCATCAAGCTGGTGGCGGAGAACAACGAGCGGCTGCAAGCCTTCTGCT
>CAZNSL010000691.1:0-522 GCA_964574975.1 uncultured Alcaligenaceae bacterium
CGGCTCTTGACCTAGGAAACAGCCCTTCGTGTAGCTTATTGCGCCCGTCCGGCCGGCTTCGACGACGAAGCGGTTCTCGTCGAGGTCCACGCCGACGACCGGCGTGCCGGCTTCAACGCGCAGCACCTCGTAGGCGTCGGCCGTGCCAGTGGCCGCGCCGGCGGCGGTCAGCCGGTCGCGCACCTCATCGGCCCGTCCTTTCAGGCACACGATGTCGTAGCCCGGCACACCGAGCGGGTCGTGGCGACGGATGCTGCACGTCGCCCGCTCGCCGAACGTCCGCTCCATGTGTCCGAGAAGCGGCAGGTCCGGCACCGGCTCGCCGAGTGCCTGGCCCAGCACGGATTGCGCTGCCGGCCCGGCGAGATGGAATTGCGCGAACTCGGCTGTGCGGTCGCTCGCGTCGAACTGCTCGGCGATCTGGTAGCGACTCAAATGCGCGAGAAGCCGTTCGGCCTGGCCGGCGTCGGTGTCGAGCCACAATGTGTCGGTGCCGTCGCCGCGCCGGGTGTGGTAGACGAG
>CAZNSL010000691.1:532-3382 GCA_964574975.1 uncultured Alcaligenaceae bacterium
TCGGCCTTCGCCGTGGTGAAGAATGCCTCACAGCCGCCGCCGAGCGGTAGGTTGACGATGTCGTTGGTGCAGAGGTTGTGCAGAAAGCTCGGTGCATCGGGTCCGGCAAACTCCAGCTTGCCGCGGTCCGACACGTCGAAGAGCGCCGCCGACTCAAAGGCACTACGATACGCGTTCACGTCGTCACTCCGCCACGGCGGCGAGCAGGCGCTGGGCATCGGGCAGAACCAGGCACGAGCCGCCCGCGTCCACGAGCCGCTGCACCTGCCGCACGTCGTCGAGCGCCGTGGCGAACAGGCCCTCGACCGTCTCGGCCGGCAAGCCGCTCAGGAGCATGACGCGGGCGTCGGACACGGCGTGCAGCCACGCCGACGCCGCCGGCCAATCGGCAGGCTTGTCTTTCGCCAACGACTTGAGCGCGCCGCGCGAGTCGTCCGTCGCCAGCATCCGCTGGAACCCCTCGCCAAGTTCGACCGCTTCATCGCTGAGGACGACGACGTGGCCTTCCGGCCGCACGACCTTAGCGGCTGCGGCCGCGGCCTGCGCGACTTCGGTGGACCCCGCGGCCGGGCCGACGGTCGCGATCACCACATCGGCGGCTTCGGCCGTCGCGTTCCAGAACTTACCGAGCGCCGCCCGGCCGTCGCCGAGCGTGTCGAGCGACCCGGCGATGACCTCGGCGACGCCGTCGCCGGTTGCCGGCACGACCTGCACCAGGAACGGCGCGCCGAGCAACCACAGGATTTCGTCGGCCCCGCTCCGCCCCGCGCCGGCCGCCCACGCCTGCCGCGTCTCCGCGTCGCTCAGTGCCGGATACACGAGTCGATCCGGTCCGAGGCCGACCGTACCGGCATAGTGCGGGGCCGCGAGAATGACGAGTTGGTCCGCCTCGACGACGGTGCGGTTGACGTACACCCGCTGGCCGTCCTTGGTCGTCGCCAGGTAAGCGACGCGCTTGCGGTCAGTCGGGTCGTGGACTTCGGTCCGCACGTCCGCGAACTCGTCAGGCAGGTCGTCCACCCATGCCTGCCGCGATCCCGGCGGCGAGACGAGTGTGACCGCTTCCATGGCGACACCGGCAGAGCCGATGTGATCGAGGATGACGCCGAGCAATTCACCGGCCCGCGGCAGAGCGTCGTCGACGACGACCGTGACGCGGTCGTCCGGCGTCAGCGCCCGCCGCAGCGGTGGGTAGCGGCGCGGCGAATCCATGGCCTTGCGCAGCGCGCCGGCGGGATCGGCGATCGGTTTCGGCTCGGCGGCCCGGCGCAGCGCGATCATGCGGCCTGGCTCGATGTCGAGCGTGGCATGCGACCGGCCGTAGTCGATGGCGACTTGCATAACCCTATTGTCCACACCGCGGCAAGGTCTGGCAATGTGACACCGGGCCTCCGACCCGCTAGAATGACACGGTCCCGTCATCACGACCGCTTCGCACCGCCAGCTCGGAGGTTCGTCCATGTGGAACGATGAGATTGTCCCCGTCCCCGACATCCGCACCCCCCTTCCCGGCCCGCGGGCGCAAACCTTCCTCGACCGCGACGCGGAGTACGTCTCGCCGTCGTATACGCGCTGCTACCCGCTGGTGGTCGAGCGGGGTTCCGGGGCCGTCATCATCGACGTGGACGGCAACCGCTTCCTCGACATGACAGCCGGAATCGCCGTGACCGCGACGGGACATTGCCATCCCGAGGTCGTCGCCGCGATCCAGGACCAGGCGGCGAAGCTGATCCATATGTCGGGGACGGACTTCTATTACGCCCCGCAGATCGACCTCGCTCGCCGACTGGCGCAATTGGCCCCCGGTCCGTCGCGCAAGCGCGTCTTCTTCACCAACAGCGGCGCGGAGGCGCTCGAGGCGGCGCTGAAGCTATCGCGCTACCACACCGGCCGGTCGCGCGTGATCGCGTTCCTCGGAGCGTTCCACGGCCGGACCTACGGCGCGATGTCGCTATCCGGGTCGAAGCTGGTCCACCGCCGTGGCTTCTCGCCCCTCGTGCCGGACATCCACCACGTCCCATTCCCGTCTGACGGCGACGGCACGTGTCGCACAGTGCGGGAGATCGGCGAGATGATGCACCGCGTTGCCCCGCCGGACGAGGTGGCAGCCATCTTCGTCGAGCCGATCCAAGGCGAGGGCGGCTACCGCGTCGCACCGCAGCGATTCCTGCCGGCCCTGCGCGAGCTGTGCGACCGCCACGGTATCATGCTCGTGTTGGACGAGGTCCAGTGCGGCATGGGCCGGACGGGCAAGATGTACGCCTACGAGCACTGGGGCATCGAGCCGGACATCGTCTGCCTGGCCAAGGGTATCGCCAGCGGTATGCCGCTCGGCGCGATCGTCGCCCGCGACGCGGTAATGGACTGGCCGAGCGGTAGCCACGCCAGCACCTTCGGCGGCAACCCGGTCAGTTGCCGGGCCGCCCTGGCGACGCTGGAACTCCTGGAGCGCGAGTACATCGCCAATGCCCACGAGCGCGGCGAACAACTCCATCAACGCCTGACTGAGATGGCCGCTCGCCTGCCGATCCTGGCCAACCCGCGCGGCCTCGGTCTGATGCGGGCGGTGGACATTCTGTCCCCGGAGACCGGTGCGGGCGACCACGACCTGCGCGACGAACTGGTGATGCAGGCGTTCGCCAAGGGCCTGCTATTGCTCGGTTGCGGCGACAACGGCATCCGCTTCTGCCCGCCCTTGTGCGTCACGGCGAAGCAGATCGACACGGCGCTGGACATCCTCGAAGGGGTTCTCGCGGAGGCCGGGACGAAGGTCGCCGTGTTTGGGGGGGGGAGGGGGTGGGGGGGGGGGGCCCCCCCCCCCCCCCACCACAACAGAGGGGAGGGGGGGGG
>CAZNSL010000691.1:3392-3728 GCA_964574975.1 uncultured Alcaligenaceae bacterium
CGAGTCCCACCGCGAACCCCGAAGCGACTTCAGTGTTCGCGGTGGGACTCGCTCCACTCGTCCCACCCTACACGGCCAAACCGCCCAATTTGCCGTGCCGGTAGAACTTGACACAATGCGCCGCGCAAGCTACCTTGCCCGCGACGCCCACGGACGGCTCCACACTCGCCCCGCGAGAGGAAGCGCATGCCCCCATTGATGGTCACCGGTGGTTGCGGATTCATTGGTAGCAACTTCATCCGCCACCTCCTCGCCACGGACCCGGCCATTTCGGTCGTCAACTTCGATGCGCTCACCTACGCGGGCAACCTCGCCAACCTCGCCGACTTGAGCAGC
>CAZNSL010000692.1:0-3722 GCA_964574975.1 uncultured Alcaligenaceae bacterium
TATGGTTGCCCAGCGCCGTGCCGTCGAGCGGCAGCGAGGTCGTGAAGCTAAATGCACCGGTGGCCGGGTCGAACGTCACCGATTGGAACGCCCCACCGTCCACGCTTGCTTCCAGCAGCGTGACCGCGACGTTGTCCGTCACCGTGCCCTGGATAGTCGGGTTGTTCTGGAACGTTTGACCCGATTGCGTGGTGATGGTGACTGTGGGGGCCGTCGTGTCCGGTGTGGTGTCGAGCGTGAACGAGATCGTGGTCAGCGCCGACGTAAGGCCGGCCGCGTTGGTCGCGCGGAAGTCGAGCGTGTGCAGCCCGTCGTCCGTGCCGTCGAGGGCCAGACTGGTCGTGAAGTTGAACGAACCGGTCACGTTGTTGAACGGCACCGACGCGAACGCCCCGCCGTCCACACTGACCTCCAACAGCGTCACTGCGCTTTCGCCATCGAGGACGGTGCCGGTCACGGTCGGATTGGTCGCGACCGTCTGGCCGTCCGGCGAGTTGATCAGCGTGATGACCGGGGCGGTCGTGTCCGGAGAAGCGTTCAGGGTGAAGTTGAATGTGGCGATGGCCGAAACGTTGCCGGCCGCGTCGCGGGCGCGGAACCGAACCGCGTGGGCCCCGTTGGCCGTGCCATCGGTCGGCAGCGATGGGGTGAACTCCCACTCGCCGGTCGTGGCGTTGAAGGTCACGGCCTGGAACGTCCCGTTATCGACGCTGGCCTCCAGGAGCGTGACGGCGACGTTGTCGGTGACCGTGCCGCCGATCACCGGGTTGGTGGTGAACGTCTGGTTCTGCGGCGGCCGAGTGATCGTCACGACCGGGGCGATGTTATCGGCCGGGGTGATCGTAAAGGCGAACGGCGTATTGGTCGTGTTGCCGGCCGCGTCGCTGGCCCGGAAGGTGACGGTCTGTGCCCCAGACGTGCCGGTCGGGTACGTCGTCGTGAACGTGAAGTTGCCGTTCGCGTCCACCGACACCGGGGTGAACTGCCCGTTCGGGGTTTGCTGGGCCTGGAACGACGTGACGCCGACGTTGTCCGTGACCCGCCCCGTGATCGTGACGTTGTCTGGGAATGTTCCGCCGGCCGGCGGCGAGAAGAACGTGATTGTCGGGGCAGTCGTGTCGTTCGGCGGCGGCACCGGCGGCGTGGTGTCGCGCGGTCCCTCGAAGGCGAAGAAATCGGCGAACGACTGCACGGTCGCCCCGTTGAAAACGCGGACGACCGGCGAGCCGCCCGGCCCAGCCCCAACGGCCACGTCCGGAGTACCGTCGTTGTTGACGTCGGCCGAACCGATGAAGATGCCGCCAGTGAAGCCGGCGTCGAACGCCAGCATCGACTGCTGCGGGGTACCGGTGCTATTGAAAGCCGCCATTACGGGTTGCCCGCCGGCACTGGCACCGACTCCGATGCGGCCGCCATTCAGCGAGGTCGCCGATACGGTGATGCCACCGTTGAAGCCCTGCGGGAAAGCCAGGAACGAACTCGTCTGTTGACCCGTGGCCCCGTCGAAGACAGCGACCATCGGCATGCCGCCGGCTCCGGCCCCGGCGACGATCTCGGCTCGGCCGTCGCCGTTGAGGTCGGCCGCAGCAATGCTCACGCCGCCAGCGAAGCCTTCCGGGAATGCCAGGAAGTCGCGCAACAGCGCCAGGTTGGCACCGTTGAAGACCTTGACGTGCCCCATGGTGCCCGGCGCGCCGCCCGGCCCAGCGGCCGTGATGATATCGGCGATGCCGTCGCCCGATACGTCGGCCAATGCTACGCGGACACCACCGGAGAAGGCAGCGTCGAACGCGAGCAAGCTAGCGATGGGGTTGCCGGAGGCGTCGAAGATGCGGACGAGCGGTACGCCACCCGCGCCGGCCCCGACGGCGATGAAGTTGCCGGCCGTGGCCACGTTGACGCCACCCGTAAAGTCCGCGTTGAATGCAAGGAAAGAGGCGCGGATCGCGCCGGTGGTCGGGTTGTGGACGGCGATCAGCGGCACACCACCGGGCCCGGCACCGGCGACGAGGCCTGCCGAACCGAGGGCGACGCTGATGCCGCCGGAGAATGTCGCAGGCGTCTCACGCGCTTCCAACTGCCGGCACTGCGGGCGGGCGCTCAAGCGGCGGACGGGGGACGTACGGCGACGGGCGAGCGCAAAGCGCTTCAGCCAGTTGGACCAAACGGCGGACATGGCGGACTCCCGGTGTGATGATGCGGGCCTGCGATGGAACGCGGAGAAGTACGTCAGTCTAGCTTGAACGGTATTCGCAGAGGCGTCAAGATGGGGAACCGCTAAAAAATAGAGGACTTTGCGAAAGACTCAGGGTTGTCGGGGTCGTCGGGGCGCGGAGGCAACTGCGGCGAAAAAACGGGCGGCGATCCCCCTTGAAAAGGATCGTCGCCCGCACTTTAGGCACGACTCGCGCCTACGAAAATTTCGTCACTCCCGGCTTGGCGACTGGCGGCACCGGCAACGGAGCCGCCATGTCGAGCGTCTTGCCCGCCATTAGGTCTTCCTTGGACCCCATCGCCATGTCCCAGGTGATTCGCTTACCGGTGTACGTCGCCATGCGACCCATGATGGCCATCATGGTACTCTTCGCCATAAAGTCGCCGTCGTTGATGATCTTGCCGGCGCGAATCGCGGCGAACAACTCGTCGTGTTCGGTCTGGTACATGTCCGGCATCGACCCGCTGTACTTCCAGGCGTTCGGTCCTTCGATCTTGTGACTCATCAGGTGGGCCGCACCCTGGGTGCCGAAGACGTGGTCGCTCACGTCACTCGCACAACCGTTCTGCTGCCGGCAGTACGAAAAGACTTTCTTCCCGCCGGCGTACTCGAAGATGACCGCGTGGTGATCGAAGATGTGGCCGTACTTCGGGTCCGTGCGGACCTGTCGACCGCCGAGGCCGACCGCCGCGATCGGGTAGGTGTCCTTGAACACCCAGGCGGCCTTGTCGAGGTTGTGGATGTGCTGCTCGACGATGTGGTCGCCGGACAGCCAGGTGAAGTACCACCAGTTGCGGACCTGCCACTCGGTGTCGCCCATACCCGGCTTCTGCGCGACGGGACTGCCGACGTTGCCGGTGTTGTAGTTGCAGTGGATCGCCAGCACATCGCCGACCGCCCCGTTGTGGATGCGCTTGATCGTCTCGCGCTTCGGAATGTCGTAGCGGTAGCAGAAGCCGGACATCAGGCACTTGCCCTTGTCGCGCGCGATCCGAGCCGACTCCATCACCGAGCGAACGCCCGGGGCGTCCACGGCCATCGGCTTCTCGCAGAAGACGTGCTTGCCGGCCTCGACGGCAGCGCGAAGTTGCATCGGACGGAAGCCCGGCGGCGTACAAAGCAGCACGACATCGCAATTGGCGACGACCTGTTTGTAGCCCTCGAGACCGGCGAACTGGCGCTCGGCAGGTACGTCGATACGAGCGTGGACGGATTGCGACAGATCGCGGTGGAGCTGGCCGAGACACTTCGTCATGCGATCCGGGAAGGCGTCGGCCAGCGCGTGGAGTTTGGTGCCGGGGTCGGCCGTGAGGGCCTGGCTGGCCGCGCCGGTGCCGCGGCCGCCACAGCCGACCAGACCGACGCGCAGGGCGTCGGAGCCGCCGGCGTGGACCGGCATCGCGGCGGCCGCGGCGAGCGCGATGGCGGCGGCGGCCGTGGCGAGGAAATCGCGGCGGGTCGGCGTGGGTTCGTGCGGTGTCATCGAATGGCCTCGAAAGCGGGCTCG
>CAZNSL010000693.1:0-3719 GCA_964574975.1 uncultured Alcaligenaceae bacterium
GCGATCGTCACCCGGCCGGCCACGTCCGGGGCCGCGGCGTCGAGGCGAGCACGCAGCAGCTCTGTTATGCGCGGCTGTTCGTCGGCGATCAGCACGACGACGCCGGCCGGGTCGGCCCGCAGGATGTCGGCGAGCGTCGCGTCAAACTCCGGCTGGAGCTTGCGCAGGTTTTGCTGGCACAGATAGACGTGCGCTGCCGGGTCGAGGCCGTAGTCGGCGCCCCGCGGGGCCGGCGGCACCGGCGGGCGGAGGTAGTACGTCGGCAGCGACGCGAGCCGCACCAGCCGCTCGGAGTATTGCCCTTCGGCCCCCGGCGGTTCCAACTCGTCGGCCGAGACGAAATCATCGACGCCGGGTTGGCCGGACGAGACGGGCCAGCCCCAGGTGGCCGAGACGTGGCGGGCCGGGTGGAAGAACGGCAGGAAGTAGTTGAGCGAATCGGTGCCGACCTCCCAGAAGTGCAACAGGTCGAACCGCGCCGCCCGCAGCGCCGCGGCCGCCTCGTCCACGCGCTCCGGGACGACGAAATACTCCGTGCGGGCGGCTGGCATCAGGTGGCGCAGGACGTTCGCCCCCGACCGGCTACAGACGACGCGCACGTCGAGCGCGGCCGGGTCGAGCCGGGCGACCAATTCGCCGAGGCAGCGGGCGTAGACGCCTTCGTGACCCCGGGTGACCACGACGCCGACGCGCGGCTTGCCGTCGTTCGCCGGCGGTGGCTCGGCCAGCGGCAGCCCCGCGGCCACGACTTCGGCCCAGCGGCGCATCAGGGCGAGGTCGTCGCGGCCGTGGTACGCCAGCCGCATCGGCGGCTCGGCGCCGGACGCGTGCAGCTTTGCCGCGTCGAACCGCCGCCCGGCCAGTCGGTCAAGGACATTGTGTAGCCGATCACGGTCGGCGTCGGCCGCGGCTGCGTCGGGCGTGACGGCCGGGCCGATGCCGGCGAGGCGCAACTCGCGCAGGGCGTCACCGGGGGTCAGTGCGAATGCCCGGCGGTAGCAGTCGGCCGCGTCCGCATAGTGGCCCTGGGCGGCGTAAACGTGGCCGAGCGAGTCGATCAGGTCGGCGTCGTCGGGTCTGCCGGCGGCGGCGCGGCGGTAATGCTCGGCGGCCGCGGCGTGGTCCTTCTGGTCGACGAGCGCGTTGGCCAGGTTGAGGTGGGCGTCGGACCAGTCCGGCTGCAGGGCGAGGGCCTCGCGGTAGTGCCGCACCGCGCTCGCCAGCCGGCCTTCCTCGCGCAGGGCGTTGGCGAGGTTGAAGTGTGCCTGGTGGTAGCCCGGCCGCAGGCGCAGCGCCTCGCCGTAGGCAGCGACGGCGTCGCCGTGCCGGCCGGCCGCCTTGAGGACGTTGGCGAGGTTGTAGTGGGCTTCCGGCAGTGCCGGGGCGGCGGCGACGGCCCGGCGCAGCGTCATCTCGGCGTCGGCGAGCCGGTCGAGTTGGCGGTACAGTTCGCCGAGGTTGGAAAGCCAATCGCCACGACGGGGTTCGGCCGCAACGGCCGCCTCCGCCAGCGGCAGGGCTGCGGCCGGCCGTCCGGTCGCGGCCAGCACGAGGGCGAGGAGTTGGCTCGCGTCGGGGTGGCCGGGGGCCTGCGCGAGTACGGCGAGGTAGGCGGCCTCGGCGCCGGCAAGTCGGCCGGCGCGGTGGTGGCCGGTGGCGGCGGCGAAGAGTTCGGCGGGCGTCACGGGCGTCCCTCCGGTCGCCGGGTAGTTTGGTAGCATTGTAGTCCCGCACCGGCCACGGGCCCGCGCTATGCCACCGCTCGCCGGCGACCGCCTCGACTGCCGCGCCGACGACGGCTTCGCCGCGTGGGCTGGCCGGCTTTGGCGGCTCCGTCGCCGTCACCACCTACCAGGTGGGAAAGGTGGTCCTGCTCGGCTGCCACGGCACGCGCGTCGGCGTGCTGCCGCGGCACTTCGACAGGCCGATGGGCCTGGCCGTCGACTGGCCGCGGGCCGCCCTCGCTACCCGGCACGAACTGGCCCTGTTCGCCGACGCGCCCCTGTTGGCAGGACTGCCTCGAGGGCCAGCCGGGCCGGTACGGCGCGCTGCTGCTGCCGCGGGCGAGCTACTGGACCGGCGACCTGAACGCCCACGACGAGGCGTTCGGCTCCGACGGCGTTTGGCTGGCGGCGACTGGCTTCGGCTGTCTGGCCAGGCCGAGCGCCGAGTACTGCTTCGAGCCGGCATAGCGGCCACCGTTCATCAGCGCCGCGGTGCCGGAGGACCGTTGCCACTTGACCGGCATCGCGCTGGACGCCGGCCGGCCGTGGTTTGTAACCTGCCTGGGCGCGACCGGCACATCCGGCGGCTGGCGGGCGAACCGTATTGGGCACGGGTGGCGTCAAGCTGCCGGTGTCGTCCTCACGCACGTAGCGTGAGCCGCTCTGGGACTGTTCCCGTCGTCCCCGAAGGCTTTGAGCTTTTCTGCACGATCGCCTCCGTCGCCAGGGTCGAATCCGGCGTTCACACTTTCGTGTAGTGACCATCAAAGAACTGAAGGATGTTGGGGCTGAAGAACTGCTGCTTGCTGCTCGTGGGATTGTCCGGGTCGAGGTAGCGGAACTTGGACAGTTTCTCGTTTCCGTCGATTGACCTCCGGAGCGAGTGAAACCGTCTGTTCTGCTTGAAGTCCTTGTAGCGCGCGATGAGCTTGTCAACCAACATCCTGTAGGTCCAGGGATACTGTTTCTTGATGTCCGCTTCGGAAACCAATACTCTCACGGCATCAGGACCGCCGGTGGTGGAGACTTGGGACGACGCGTCGCTCGTCGATCTCACCAGCCGGATGTCCACTCGGATTGCGGCACAGTAGTCAGAGCCCTCGGCCGAAGGCGTTCTCGCCAAGTCCCGGAGATGCTCCATCAGCCGCTGTTCGTCGGCGTTCACGATGACGCTGTCAACTTCCCTGGTGCCAGCCACGAAGCAAAGCGGTATGCTGAGTGAAAGGGAAGCCGACAGGTCCCATGCGAACCAGCGTTTCATGAGCAGAACGAAGTTCTTGATCGAGGCGCTGGCGATTTCCAGCGTTTGGCGGGCCAGGGGCGGGTTGTGGTTCACGTAATGCGAGGAGTTGTCTCGAATAGCGACAAGCGCGTCAAGGTTGGCTTTGACCTCGGGTGCTAACCTGGTCGCCGCGTCGGCGTCCAGCACCACGACGCACCTCGAGAGTGCGATCGTGAAGTTATTGCCGGCACGGTTCTTCTTGGCATAGAGTTTGTCCGTGTGTCCGCCGCCCTTCTTCGCCCGCGGCTCGAACACCCAGAGCGACTTCGGGCGATTGCCGTTGCCCTTCAGGATTTTCGCCTTCAGTAACAGTTCCCAAGCGTTCAGCGCCAAAATGGCGAATGTCTCCTCCCGGTACCGGAAGGTCGGCTTGTTGTACACCTCGACCGCCGACGTGATGGCGGCGGCTGCCTTATCGACGAATTTGGTGCTCAAGGACGGGCGCATCGCCGTGTACCCCTGGTTTGGATGGTCCGCCGCCCTCGCCCGCCGGACACCTCAACCCTTCAGTGGGCGCGCCCCATGCCTTTGTCGCGTTGCCAGCGGAGTTAACGCCCCGAAGCCCGCCCGGCAAGGCGCGTGGGCTCGCCTCGCACGACGTAACCGCCACCTACTGCCGCCGGCCGGGCTCCCCCGCGACCCATCGGCCGGCCCCTGCGCGCCGGCCGGCCTCGCGGCGCGACTCGGTGGAGATGGCTTGGAGCGGCACGCCG
>CAZNSL010000694.1:0-3719 GCA_964574975.1 uncultured Alcaligenaceae bacterium
CGCTCGGCTCGCGGCGTCACGCGCGACTACTTGACGCCGAACTTGTAAACCGTCGTTTGCGTGTACGTATGTCCCGGACGCAGCACGACTGATGGGAAGTTCGGCTTATTGATCGAATCGGGGTAGTGCTGTGCTTCGAGGCAGAAGCCGTGGTGCTTCTTGTACGCGCGTCCGCCCTTACCCGTGAGCGTGCCGTCGAGGAAATTACCCGTGTAGAACTGCACGCCCGGTTCGGTCGTGGACATTTCCACGGCGATGCCCGTCTCCGGCGATCGCACCACCGCGCAAGGTGTCAGTGACTTGCCTCCGCCGCGGATGACGAAGTTGTGGTCGTAGCCGATTGGGTCCGCCGCGATCTCTGCGATGTGCTTGCCGATTGGGGTCGGCGTCGTAAAGTCGAGCGGCGTGCCTTTGACGGATGCGATCTGCCCGGTCGGGATGAGCGTCTTGTCGGTCGGTGTGTACTCGTCGCAGTTCAGTTGCACGACGTGCTCCAGCACGTTCGTCGGCGAGGCCGCGCCGTTCAGATTGAAGTAGGTGTGGTTGGTCAGGTTGACCGGCGTCGGCTTGTCGCAGGTCGCGGCGTACTCGATCTTCAACTCGCCCTTCGGCGAAAGCGAGTAGGTGACGGCGACGTTCATCGTGCTGGGGTATCCCTCTTCACCGTCCTTGCTGGTGTAGGTGAACTTGACGGCCGATGCCGTCCGCGACGCGTCGGCCGTCGCCTTCCAGAGTTGCTTGTCGAAACCTTTCAGGCCGCCATGCAGGGCGTTCGGCCCGTTGTTCGTCGCCAGCGTGTACTCCTTGCCGTCGAGCGTGAACTTGCCTTGGCCGATCCGATTGGCCACGCGGCCGACGGTGCAGCCGAAGTACGGGTTGCCCTTCTGAAGCCAGCCCTCCATCGCGTCGAAGCCCAGAGCTACATCGGTCGGCTTACCGGCCTTGTCCGGCACGACCAGTTCGGCGATGGCCGCCCCGTACGCGATCAGCTTCACCTTGTAGGGCCCAGCGACGAGGGTATACGCCTCGACGGGCGTTCCATCGGGCATTTTGCCGTAGGCAGTCATCGTCGAGGGGACTCCGGCCGGGTTGTCGGCGCGGGCGAGGGTGGCGCACGCGAGGACCACGAGGGCCATCGCCAGTCGTTGCGGCATCGTCTAACCTCCGGTTGGGAACGGTCGGTCGCGCATGTATCCTATGGACGCGCCGGGCCGTCGGATCACTGGCGGTCGAGCTTGACGCTCTGCACGCCGGGCAACGCCCGCAGCGCGCTGACGCAGTCGAGGATGCTGATGTCGGCGCGCGGGAAGACTTCGTACCGCAACTGAAGCCCAGGCTCCTTATTCGAGGTACCGGTCGCTGCCAATTCGCAGCGCGGGAACCAGTGCTTGATGGAGTCGCGCAAGATGTCGCCGGGCGTTTCGTCGGCGACGCGGAGGTACAGGACCCAGTGTTCCGAAGCCGCCGAGTGGTGCGGTGTCGGCTGTCGCCGGTTGCGCAGAATCCACGCCGCGAAGCCACAGACTGCGATGCCGATCAGCGTCATGACGACGTGGTCGCCGCCGACGGCCATACCGACGATGACGGCGAAGATCACGAACGCCGTGTCGCGCGTGTCCTGGACGACCGTGCGGAAGCGGACGATCGACAATGCCCCGACGAGCGTGAACGCCCGTGCCGTGTCGCTGCCGACGACTTGCGTCACAAGCGCGATCAGGATGGAAAGTAATACGAGCGTGGCCACGAAACTCCGCGTCCGTCGCGCCGGGGCAGCCGTCGCGCGGTAGATGCCGGCAACGACGAGGCCGAGCAGGAACGCGGTGACGAGGCGAGCGGCCAACCGGCCGACGGGAACCATCGGGTCGCCGGGGAACAGGACGTGCCAAGCGTCCCGTACCCTTTCGACCCAAACGGGCGGCACGGCATCCGGCGGCATTAGCGGGCCCTGCGGTTTGTGATGGACGTAATTCGATCCATCATACGGACGGGGCGGCCGCGAGGAAGTCAACCGGCGGGAACTTGGACGGATGGCACCGATGTGCGTACCCTTCGCTGAAACGGTCCCAAGGAGCCAGCGATGTCAGATGAACTGTCCCCAATGGTGCGCCCGCGCCTCGACGGCATCGATCTGGTACGTGGGTTGGCCATCGTGCTCATGGCACTGGACCACACGAAGGACTTCGTGCAATCGCAGTACGATTTGGGGCGGGCGCTGGAGGTCGGGAACACGACGCTTGCCCTCTACTTCACGCGCTGGGTGACGCATTTCTGCGCTCCGACGTTCGTGTTCCTTGCTGGCGTCGGCGCGTATTTCGGCCTGAAGCGCGGGCGCGGGCCGTTGGCCGTGTTCCTATTCACGCGAGGCCTGTGGTTAGCCGTTCTCGAGTTAACGCTCGTTCACTGTCTGTGGTTCGTCAATTGCCAGTACGATTTCGTGCCGCTCCAAGTGATTTGGGCGATCGGCACGTCGATGATGCTCCTTGCCGCGTTCGTGTGGCTACCGCCAGTGGTCGTCGGTGCAATCGGCATCGCCGTCATTGCACAACACAATGCGCTCGACGCGGTCAAGGCGGCGGATGTGGCCCGCATGACTGGCTCGCAGACGCTCGGCTCGGCCTGGTCCGTCCTGCATTCGGCCCAGCCGATCTGGTTCATCGGCATTCCCGACACGACGATCTTTCCGGCGTACCCGATCCTACCGTGGTTCGGCGTGATGGCCGCGGGCTTCGGCGCGGGAGCGATTTGGCAGTTGCCGCCCGCACAACGCCGTGCGACTCTCCTTTCGTTCGGTGTATTGGCCTCGCTGGAGTTCGTGGCTATCCGCTACGCGAACACCTACGGCGACCCGAAGCCCTGGCGCACGGGGCAGTCGCCAGTCGATTCGGTCCTTTCGTTCCTGAATTGCGAAAAGTACCCGCCGTCGCTCGATTATAGCCTGATGACGCTCGGGCCAGCCTTGATTGCCTTGGCCGTCTTCGACCGCTGGAACGGCGGCCCGGGGCGCGTACTCGTGACTTTCGGACGCGTGCCGTTGTTCTTTTACCTCATCCACCTGCCGACGATTCAACTGATGGTGGTCGCGCTCATGGCCTGCTACGGCCTCTGGAGCGGGACGTATGCGTCGTATGAGGCGGCGCGCAACATTGGGCTCGGCTTTGGGCTGCCCGGCGTCTACGCGGTGTGGGCCGTCGTGGTCTTCGTCCTGTACTGGCCGTGTCGTTGGTACGCAGGCGTCAAGGCGCGTTCGCGCTCGTCGTGGCTCAGTTACTTGTGACGGATTTCCGCCGGCCCGGAGCGCCAGCGACGGGTTTCATAACCCGTCGCTGGCGCTCCGGGCTGGCCAGCGGTCATCGTTACTTGAACACTTCAGCGAAAAACGCCTTCATCGCCTCCCACGAGCGGCGGTCGGCAGCTGGGTCGAAGGCGGTGCCACCGGATTTGTTGTTCGCCTGCGGATTCGTGAAGCTGTGGACTGCTCCACCATAAGCGTTCAACTGCCAATCGACACCAGCGTCCGTCATTTCCTTTTCGAACGCAGCAACCTCCGGCGGCGGCACGAACGGGTCGGCCGCCCCGTGACACGCCAACACCTTGGCCTTCACTTGTCCTGCCTTGGCGGGCATCGGCGTTTCGAGAGCACCGTGGAAGCTCACCACGCCGTCGAGTTCGTATCCGCCGCGGGCCAACTCCAAGGCGGTCGCGCCACCGAAGCAGTAGCC
>CAZNSL010000695.1:0-3707 GCA_964574975.1 uncultured Alcaligenaceae bacterium
CCAACGCCGAACCGGTGCACCAGTATCAGCGGCGGCTGGCCGGGGAAGCGTTCGCTGCGGCAGTAGACACCGTGCTGGCCCACGAGGGCGAGTGAGTCGGTGAGCAGGTCGAGCGCGACGGCGAGGCGGCCGCGAGCCGGCCCCATCATCGTCTCGTGGGTCTCGAGGGTGTCCTGATGCTTCTGGAAGGCCGACGACATCCCGTGGCCTACTTCTTCGGCGGCTTCGACGGGCGCAGCTCGATGTAGCTCGGCAGGCTCCGCGTGTCGAGTTCCAGCAGGTCGATCACGATGTCGCCGATGTCGGCGGCTGCGATCTTCCAGTCGGCGCCTGAGTCCGCCGCCCCTCCACCGAAACCGGTCGCCACGGAGCCGGGCGCGATGGTCGTGACCTTGATGTTGTCGTGCCGCACTTCCTGGTTCAGCACCTCACCGAACTGATTGAGGGCCGCCTTCGAGGCACAGTAGGCACCGGCGCCGACGAACGGGTTCTTCCCCGCCAGGCTGCTGATGTTCATGATGTAGCCGCCGCCCCGCCGGCGCAGGTGCGGGATGGCCGCGTGGCAGACGTTGAACACGCCGGTCACGTTCGTGTCGATCGTCTCGGACCACTGCTCGAGGGTCATGTCCGCGAGGTTCACGAACCGGCCCAGCCCCGCGTTGTTGACGACGATGTCGAGGCCGCCGAAGCGGGAGACCGCCTCGTTCACGCCCTGATGGACGGCCGCGTGGTCGCGGACATCTACGGCGTAGCCCTCGACCGCACCGCCGCTCTCGCCGCCCGCGGCCTGCAGCTTCATGCGGGCCTCCACCAGCGACGCGCCGTCGCGGCCGGTGATGACGACGTTGACGCCCTTCACTACGAGGGCGTGGGCGATGCCGAAACCGATGCCTTTCGAGCCTCCGGTGACCAGGGCCACCTGTCCGCGCAGTTCCTTTTTCATGGCTCCATTACAATAGCCCACACGCATGATCGACGTCGCCATCATCGGGGCCGGTGAACTCGGAGGATCGCTGGCGCACGTGCTCGCCCGCCGCGAGATCGTCCGCCGCATCCAGCTCATCGATCCGTCCGGGCAGGTTGCGGCCGGCAAGGCGCTCGACATCATGCAGACGGGGCCGGTCGAGGGCTTCACCACGCCTCTGCACGGCAGCACCGATCTCACCCGCGTCGCCGGGGCACACCTGGTGGTGCTGGCCGATCAGGCGAAGCCGCAGCCCGGCACGGACGATCTGCTCGTGCTGCGCCAGATCTCCCAGCTCGCCGCACGTGCCGTCGTGCTGTGTGCCGGCAGCGACGGACGCCTGCTCGTCGAACGAGGGGTCCGCGACCTGCGCTATGGCCGCGAACGGCTCTTCGGATCCGCCCCGGAAGCGCTCGCCGCCTCCGTGCGCGCGCTCGTCGCTCTCCAGACCAATGGCTCGGTCCGCGACGTGGCGCTCACGGTGCTCGGCATTCCACCAGCCCACGCGGTCGTCAACTGGGACGATGCGACGATCGGCGGCTTTGCCGCGACCCGGGTGCTCGACGAGCCAACGCGTCGGCGCCTGGGAACCCAGGTGGCCCCGCTGTGGCCGCCCGGGCCGCACGCGCTGGCGCACGCCGCTGTCGAGGCGATTGCCGCCGTCGCGGGAATCTCGAGGCGTGCCGTGAGCTGTTTCGTGGCCCCTCCGTCGGGCGAAGGTGCACGCACCAGAGCTGCCGCCATGCCCGTGCGGCTCGGCCTCACCGGCGTGACCGGCGTCGAGGCGCCGACACTCAGTGTCGCGGCACAGGTCGCCCTCGACAACGCGATGCAGCTCTGAAATCTGAAGGGTGAGGTTGGGTGGGGGCAGCCTTCCGTGCGAAGGCGGACGGCCCACCTGAAGCGGACCGGCGTTCCGGAATGATCGGGTCGGAATAACCACACCGCGGTCGTATGCCGACCTGCAGTTGCCGTGGTTACTCTCGACCGTCGATCAATTCCGGAATGTGGAATTGCAAGAAGCAGTCCCGACGGTCAGGCAGTCGCGTGGTGCAGCGTGAGGCCGCCGGCGAAGTCCGCCAGCTGCTTGCGCAGGATGAGCCGGCCGCGGTGGAGCCGCGACTTCAGCGTCTGGTCCTTGACGCGCAGAATCTCACTCGCCTCTTCGGTCGACATGCCCTGGATGTCGCGCAGCATCACCGGCGCGCGGTAGATCGCCGGCAGCGACAGAATCGCGTTGAACACCTTCTTGCGCAGCTGCGACCGGAAGACCTGTTCGTCGGCGAGATCCGACCAGTCCGCGATCTCGTGGCGAACGGACCCTTCCTCGCCCTCGTTGGCCGTGATCGACAGCTCGTCGTTCTGCGTGCGCTGGTACTTCGCCGTCCGCAGGCGCGACATCGCCGCGTTGAACGTGATGCGGTAGATCCAGGACGACAGCGCCGCATCGCCCCTGAACGCGCCGATCTTCTTGTAAACCTTGAACAGGACGTCCTGCATTACCTCTTCGGCGTCTTCCTTGTTCCTGAGGTAACGGAACGCCAGCTGGTAAATCTTGGAACCATACGCCTCGGCCAGGTCGCGGAGTGCCGATTCGTCTCCGGCCTGCAGCCGGGCGAGCAGAAGCTCATCCTTCGTGTCTCTCATTCGTTCCTCGCTTGGCCTAGATAACACCGAGGTGGTCCGATTTATTCCACGGGGACGCGGGCTCAGCGACGAGGCGGGGTAAAGATCTGAGCAGACGAGGCTTAGCAGGGATTAGGGACTAGGGATCAGGGATCGGGATCAGGGACTAGGTATTAGGGTCCACCCGCCTGAAGTACCCGATCAGCGCAGGGCGAGCGCGATGAGGACGGTCGGGGCGAGGACACCGAGGGCGAGCACGAGGCCGAGGAGGGCGCCGGCGACCGGGCGGCCGAAGTTCAGCGTCCAGCGGCGGCCATCCCGGGTCGGGACGAAGAGCGCCGGGTCGTCCGCATTCTTGTAGAGCTGGCCCATCCGCCAGTGCGCGGCCACGAAGGGCCTCGGCTCCGGACGCCCCAGACGCCGGTGGGTGCGGACGGCCACCGCCACCGATGCGACCGCACAAATCCCCTCCACCAGGTTGTACCCCGGCAGCGACGCGCGCGGGCTGAGCCACAGGCGGGCGAGTGAGAAGGCGGCCCATCCCTGGAACGCAATCCAGATGGCGGCCAGGAGCACCACGGCTTCTGCCGCGGTGGCGGCGGCCCGCACGTCAGGCGCGTCGGCGTCGTGGTCGCCGTGCGGACGCGAGAGCAGGAGCGTCGCCACGGCTCCGAACGTGACCGCCAGCATCACCTGGACGCCCACGGGAATGAGCACGCGCGGCAACGTCCGGTACTGCCAGCCGTTCGGCGCGCCGACCCGGTTGAAGTGCACCGGCAGCAGGTCCGGCAGCGCCGGGTATTCGATCAGCAGGAAGATCAGCGTCGCAAGGACGACGAGCCCGGTGGTGAGCGCCGCCGCCCGGGTGAGCGGCGTCGGGGCGACCACCCGCTCACGCCAGGTCACCGCGTGCCCTCCGGCTGCAGCGACGTCGGGACGTCGACCGGGACGCGCTCGAACACCTCGGCAAAGTGCGCCACGATGCGGTCCTCGACCTCCGCGCGTGTGGCGGTACACCCGAGCCTGGCGAGGGAGGTGACGCCCCGGTCGGAGATCCCGCACGGCACGATGAGCCCGAAATGCGAGAGATCGGTGGTGTGATTCAGCGCGAAGCCGT
>CAZNSL010000696.1:0-3696 GCA_964574975.1 uncultured Alcaligenaceae bacterium
CAGCTCGTCCAACCTGGCCTCGATCGCGGCGGGTTCGAAGGACTTGGCAAGAGTGTGAGTCATGACGGCGTGAGCGGCGCGTGGCCCGGCGTTGCGGGCCCGGCATTCGGGCTTTCAGGGGCGGACTGAAATTGTAGGTGCTTGCCCTGATGACGCCGGCCCGGACGCGCAGCGCGACGAGTCGGCGCCGGTGCACGCCGGTTGCCGCCTGCCGTCGCGTGACGCCGGGTGCGGCGCCCCATCCGCATTCCGGGGACGACCGCAACCCCCTGGATGCGGGGTGTGTTTCGGTGCCCTTACCGCACAAAAATCAATCCTGGCCGCTTCGACGTGGCGCAGGATCGAATCCAACGGATGCGGCGCCGGGTCGTCGCGCGAATTCAACCTAACGGGAGAAGTCATGACACTCACCACCGCTTCAATCCGCCTTGCGGCGCCCATCGTCCTCGTGCTGTCGGCGACGGCGGCGAGCGCAGCTCCGATCGACCTGACGCCCTGGACCGCGCTGACACTGAACTTCCCGGGCGGGCAGGGGGCCGGAAGCTGGGTCCTCGAGCCGGGGGCGACCGCCGTCAAGCAGGTCATCAATGCCGACCCGTCCTTCTATCTGAACAACGAGAACCAGACGAGCATCAAGATCGACGGCACGTGGCAGGTCGTCGGCGCGGGCGGCGACGACGACTACATGGGATTCGTCTTCGGCTACCAGAATTCGAGCAATTTCTATGCGTTCGACTGGAAGAAGGGCACGCAGAGCTACGTCGGACGCACCGCCGCGGAAGGCATGACGATCAAGAAGTACACCGGCGCGACGGGCGACGGCCTGGTCGATCTGTCGCTCGAGGAGTTCTGGGAGAACCAGGCCAGCTTCGGCGACATGACGGTGCTCGCGACGAACCATGCGAGCGACAAGGGCTGGGTCGATGGCCGGCTCTACGACTGGCATCTCGACTACAACGTCGTGGCCGGTCAGTTCCGCGTCGTGGTGAAGGACGGGGACACGACGCTCTGGGATCAGACGGTCGTCGACAGCACCTTTGCCGCGGGCCAGTTCGGCTTCTTCAACAACTCGCAGCAAAACGTCCGCTACGCCGGGTTCGAGTTCACGCCGGTGGTACCGGAGCCGCAGACCTACCTGCTGATGCTGGCCGGCCTGTGTGCCGTCGGCGCCGTGGCACGGCATCGCCGCGCCGGCTGAGGCGGGTTCGCCGGGATCGATCGGGGCCGCGCGGCGGGAGTCGCGCAGCCGCGTCTACATCAGCAGGTGCTCGCCCGCGTTCTCGCCGCCGAGGATGACGTAGTTCACCTTGCGCAGGTCGGCGAGCCGCGTGCCGCCGGCATACGAAATCGAGCTCTGCACGTCCTCGCGCATCTCGCGCAGCGTGTCGGCCAGACGCCCCTTGATCGGCTCGAGGATGCGCTTGCCCTCGACGTGCTTGTACTCGCCCTTGTTGAAGTCGCTGGCCGAGCCGTAGTACTCCTTGAAGAGCTTGCCGTCGACCTCCACCGTCTGCCCCGGTGATTCCTCGTGGCCGGCGAACAGCGAGCCGATCATCACCATCGCGGCGCCGAAGCGCACGCTCTTGGCGATGTCGCCGTGGTCGCGGATGCCGCCGTCGGCGATGATCGGCAAGGTCGCGACGCGCGCGCACCACTTCAGCGCCGACAGTTGCCAGCCGCCGGTGCCGAAGCCCGTCTTCAGCTTGGTGATGCAGACCTTGCCCGGGCCGACGCCGACCTTGGTGGCATCCGCGCCCCAGTTCTCCAGGTCGATCACCGCCTCGGGCGTCGCGACGTTGCCGGCGACGACGAAGGTCGCCGGCAGCCGCCGCTTGATGTGCTCGATCATCTTTCGCACGCCCTCTGCGTGGCCGTGCGCGATGTCGATCGTGATGTAGTCGGCGCCGACGCCTTCGGCGGCGAGGCGGTCGATCACTGCGTAGTCGGGTTGCTTGACGCCGGAACTGATCGACACGTACAGCCCCTTGCCGCGCATCGCCTTCGCATAGGCGACGGTGTCGAGGTCGAAGCGGTGCATGACGTAGAAGTAGTCGTTCGCCGCCAGCCATTCGCTGATCGGCTCGTCGATCACCGTCTTCATGTTGGCCGGCACGACGGGCAGCCTGAAACGGCGCGCGCCGAGCTCGGCCGAGGCGTCACATTCGCTGCGGCTCTCGACGCGGCACTTGCGCGGCAGCAGCAGGATGTTGTCGTAGTCGAAGATTTCCATGGCAGGTTTCCCGCGCGGCGACGGCTCCGATTATCTGGCCGGCGTGCAGCCGTCGTTTTCGACGCGCGCCGCGGCGAGCACCTTGCCGCCCGGCGTCTCGACCCAGCCGATCGCCGTGAGTCGCGCCGGCTTGCTGCCTTGCGGGATGCGAAACGCATGCAGATGCGTCACCTCGTCCCGATCCGGCTCCAGCGGCAAGGGCCCGACGACGCTGCGGACGAGCATGCGCTCAACCTTCGCGCCTTCCTCGCCCGCACGGACCTGCTCGACAAGGGCGAGGTAGGCGACGGCGCCGGCCGTCTTCAACTTGCCACTCCGTGCAGCATCGCGTTCGACATGCATCTGCGCGGCGATGTAGCCGTTGAACGGCGGACCTTGCTCCACGCGCAGCGACAGGCCGGCGACTGACGGCAGGGCTTGCCGCCGGCTCGTGGTCGCGGTTCGCGAAATGGGTCCCGCGCGGGCGCTCGCCTCGGGCAGCGCGGCGGCGGCCAGCAGCGCGTCGTCGCCGCGTGGGCTGGGCACGATCCAGTCCAGGACGAGCACGCCGGGCTCCGGATCGCTCCGTTCTTCCCAGCACAACTGGCAATCTGCTGGGATGAAGCGGTCGAGCAGCAGCGCTTGCGGCGTCGACGGACACGCTATGGCGGCACCTGCCACCGGCGGCACGACGAAGGCGCAAAGCCAAGCCAGGCATCGAAACGCGATAGACGACATGTTCACTCCGGAACGTGGGGCGAATGCCGTTTGGCTCGCCCCAGCATGCCGGATAGTGCATCACGAAAGCGGATTCGGCCAGGAACGGCAGATCCGTCAAGCCGCCCGTGACCCCCCGAACCGGGGGTTGACCGGGCTTCACCCGGTGGTGAGACTCAAGACGACCTGCATCCAGGCGCGGCCGCGTAGCGGCGTAGTTGTCTGCAAGGCCGGCAACCAAACCATTAGAGGAACATATGGATCGAACCTTCCTGCGTACCACGCTCTCCGCCTGTCTCGCTCTCTCGGCGGCCGCCGCCACGGCGGCGCCGATCGATCTCACGCCGTGGACTGCGCTGACACTCAACTTCCCCGGCGGCCAGGGCGCCGGAAGCTGGGTGCTCGAGCCGGGCGCAACCGCGGTAAAGCAGGTCATCAATGCCGATCCGTCCTTCTACCTCGATAACACCAACCGGTCGAGCTACACGATGGACGGCAGCTGGCAGGTTCTGCCGGGCGACGGCGACGACGACTACATGGGCTTCGCGTTCGGGTATCAGAACTCGAGCAATTTCTATCTCTTCGACTGGAAGAAGGGTTCGCAGAGCTATTCCGGCACGTATGCGGCCGAGGGCATGACGATCAAGAAGTTCACCGGCGCAACCGGAGACGGCCTCGTCGACCTCTCGATCGCCGAGATGTGGGAGAACCAGGTCGACTATGGCGACATGAGCGTGCTGGCGATGAACCATTCCAGCACCGCGGGCTGG
>CAZNSL010000697.1:0-3685 GCA_964574975.1 uncultured Alcaligenaceae bacterium
CGCTCAACCGCTGAGCGTTCCCGGTGGGACTCGTAAAACTCGTCCCACCCTACAAGAGTCCGTGCGACTCCATCAGCGCCCGATCTGCGAACACCTCCGCGCACGGCCCGTCGGCCGCCAGCCGGCCGGCGTCGAGGACTAGCACGCGCGAACACGCCGCCCGCACGAACTCCAGGTCGTGCGACGCCACCACGTGCGTCCCCGGCAACGACCGCACCAGCGTCAGCACCTCGCGCCGCCCGCGCGGGTCGAGCGCCGCCGTCGGCTCGTCGAGTAACAGCAACTCCGGTCGCATCGCCAGGACGCCGGCGAGCGCCGCCCGTCGCTTCTCGCCTCCGGATAAGTCCAGCGGCCCCCGCGCCTCGCTGCCCGACAGGCCAACCTGGGCCAACGCATCGGCAACGCGGGTCCGCACCTCGTCGGGTGGCAGGCCGAGGTTCAGCGGGCCGAACGCCACGTCGTCGCCGACGGTCGCGTGAAAGAGTTGGTCGTCGGCGTTCTGGAAGACGACGCCGACCGCCTGCGGTAGCCGCTTGCGCTCGGCCACCTTGGCCGGGTCGAGGCCGGCCACGCGGACCATGCCGGGGTCCAGCTTGAGCGCCCCGGCCAGGCACAAGAGCAGCGTCGTCTTGCCGGCCCCGTTTGGCCCGACCAGGCCGACGCGCTCCCCGGCCGCGACGCGGAACGACACGTCGGCCAGCGCCGCCTCCCGGCCGGGGTACGCGAACCGGAGCGACTCGACTTCGATCACGATACGTCCCAGGCGACCAGCGCGGCGCCAGTCAGTATAGTTGCGGCGGCGAACAGCACGTCGGCCGGCCGGGTACGGAACGCGGCCGCCGAGCGGAATCGGCCGTCGAAGCCGCGGCAGCGCATCGCCAGGGCCACGTCCTCGGCCCGACGCTGGCCGCGGACCACCATCGACCCCATGAGGGTGCCGATGGTGCGGTAGCCGTGCCCGATGCTGTGACCGGCGAAGCCACGGAGGCGCACCGATCGCCACAACCGGCCGAACTCGTCGGCCAGCCGCGCCGCCGCCCGGTAGCTCAACAGCGCGACCTGCACGAACGCCCCCGGCACTCGCAGCGCGTGGGCCGCGTGCAGGTTGACCGGCAGCGGGGCGGTGCCGAGCACGACGGCCGTCAGCCCGGCGATGGCGACGGCCTTGGCCGCCAGCAAGGCCGCCAGCCGCAACCCGTCCATGCCCTCGAACAGCGGCAGCAACACAACGAGCGGCCCGACGGCCAACGCCAACTCGCCGAGCCGGCGACGGAGCCACGGCCGCGGCAACCGCGACACGGCGACGAGACCGGCCGACACGGCGAGGCCGACAGCGGCGGCCGGTAGGGTGCGCAAGGCCGCGACGGCGACCGCGGCGATACCGAGGGCGGCGAGCTTCCAGCGAGCATCGAGCCGGGTGAGCGGCGAATCGGCCGCGTGCGGCACGGCGAGCGCGAGCGTCATGGGGCTGAATGCTCCTGGCAAAAGGCGAGGTATCCCGATATCCTGGCGGCTTGGTGTATTTGCTCGTTCTGACCCGGACGGGGGTGCGAGCCTCAACTCACCGGGCCGGCCAGTGCCGCCCCGGCCCGTCGGCAGTCGTCCACCAGCACTTCGATGTCGGCTTCGGTCGTGCGGAAGTTCAGGACGCACGCCCGCAGCGCGAAGCGGCCGCCGACCTTCGCCCCGGACAGATACGACGTGCCGTTTCTCTGGACGCGCGCCATTATCGCCTCATTCAGCGCGTCCGACTCCTGTCCGCCGGCGGGCCGGTAGCGGAAGCAAACGATGGACAGGCCAGCCGCCATCAGTTCGAAGTCCTCCGACCGCCGCACAATGTCTGCCAGGTGATTCGCACAGGCGACGTTGCGCTCGACCGCCTCGCCCAGGGCGAGTGTCCCGGCGTGGGCGAGCGCGACCCACACCTTCAGCGCCCGGAACCGTCGCGACAGCTCCGGCCCGTAGTCCCAGAAGGCGAACGCTTCGGCCGGGTCCGACTCGGTCACGCGGGTGTAGTCCGCCTGCTCGGCGAACGCGGCGGGGGCGGCGGCGGCGTCCTTGTAGAGTACGCAGCCGCAGTCCACGGGCACGTACAGCCACTTGTGCGGGTCCAGCGCGACCGAGTCGGCCCGACCCAGCGCACGGAAGTGGTGCCGCTGCGACGCCGCCAGCGCCGCAAAGCCGCCGTAGCTCGCGTCGACGTGCAGCCAGAGGCCGTGACGGGCCGCGAGGTCGGCTGCGGCACCGAGATCGTCCACAGCGCCGGTGCCGACGGTGCCGAGGTTTGCCACCAGGCAAAAGGGCGCGTACCCGGCGGCGCGGTCCTCGGCGATCGACCGCTCGGCGTCGGCGAGGTCGAGCCGCTGGCGGTCGTCGGTGCGGGCGACTCGCAAGTTGTCGCGTCCGACGCCGAGTAGCGCGAGCGCTTTGGCCACTGAGAAGTGGGTCTGGTCGGAGGCGTACGCCCGCAACTGCCGGCCGGCCGCGAGGCAGCCGGCGATACCGACGCCGGGCAGCTTCGCCGCCCGCGCCGCTGCCAGACCGCAGAAGTTGGCCATCGACCCGCCGCTGACGAACAGACCGGTCGCCGTGTCCGGGAAGCCGACGATCTCCTTGACCCAGTCGACCGCTAGCCGCTCGATCTCGGTGGCCGCCGGGGCGGATCGCCAGGACGTGACGTTGCTGTTGAGGGCGGACGCCAGCAGGTCGGCGACGGCGGCGGCCGGGATGGCCGGTGGCGAGACGTAGCCGAAGAACCTCGGGTGGCCGTTGTGCCGGCTGCCGGCAATGACCACATCCCGGACGGCGGTCAGGATCGCCGCGAAGTCGCGCCCTTCGACCGGCAGACTCCGGTCCAGCGCCGCGCGGATCGATTCGGAGCTGACATCCGGGAAGACGGGCCGCCCGGCAAGGGACGCGAAGTAGTCGGCGACGAGGCGCACGGCGGCGTCGCCGGCCGCGCGGATTTCGTCCGGGCTGGGGAGGAGTGCGGGGGACGGGCGGTAGTGCGAGCTCATGCGGTGGCCTCGCCGCGGCGACAGCGGTTATTGTGCGGCCGCCGCGGCGTTTGCCAGCGCCGCCGATTGGCAGCGCGCGAAATAATGGCCCCCTTTTCGCGGCGAGGTCCAGGCGTGGCGAACCTGCGGTGCGGCTCATAGTCTGTGATTGCGGGCGGCCTCAGCCGGCCTGGAGACCAGCGGCCTATGGTAACTGCCACACCTGCATCAAGGTGAGTGGCTCAGACCTGCCAGATCTGAAGCCGCCAATCCTCCACGTCGACCGTGCTTTGGGGCCGCCCGCACTTTGCAGTTCGAGGGACCCATGAGCGTCCGCGAAATCATCATCCGAGACACACACCGGGGCCTCTACTACGAAGACGGCGTACTCGTGCAGGTTCTCGGCGCAGGCCGTTACGAGCTGCCGATCAAGAAACCGGGCCAGGGCCTTTCGCTCTTTCGCCGGACGCCGACGCACGAGGTCGTACTCGTCGATATGCGTGCCCGCGACCTGACCATCAAAGGCCAGGAAATCCTCACGGCCGACAAGGTGGCCGTGCGCGTCAGCATCCTGGTGCAGTTCTCGGTGGTCGATCCCAAAGCAGCGATCCACGCGGTCGAGAACTACGAGGACCGGCTGTACAGCGACGTGCAGTTGGCGGCCCGGCGCTCGCTGGCCGCGATGACGC
>CAZNSL010000698.1:0-3683 GCA_964574975.1 uncultured Alcaligenaceae bacterium
CCCACCGCCGCGCCCGCGCCGCTGCCGGCTCCGGGTACGCCGCCACCGGCTCGTCGGCCAGGAAGCGCTCGACCTCCTTCGCCACGTCCAACGGCGACGCGTAACGCTCGGCCGGCCGCAGGGCCATGCACTTCTGGCACACCGCGTCGAGCGCCGACGGCACGGCCGGCTGCACCGTCCGCGGCGGCGGGAACCGGCCCGACTTCACCGCGTCCAACAACTCGGCGAACGACGTGCCTCCGAACGGTGCCCGTCCGGTCAGTGCCTCGTAGAGCGTCGCGCCGAGGGAGTACACGTCGGTCGCGGGGCCGAGGCTATCGAGCTGGCCGGCCGCCTGCTCCGGCGACATGTACGCCGGCGTGCCCAGCGCCTGACCGGCAACCGTGGCCGACGAGTCGCCGGAGCGCGGGTGCAGCGGCTCGTCGCTCCGATCGCTGACGTTCCCGGCTCGCCCAGTCGCTTTGGCCAGTCCCCAATCGACGACGAGCGTCTCGCCGTACTGACCGAGCATGACGTTGCCGGGCTTCAGGTCGCGGTGCAAGACACCGCGCGAGTGGGCGTACGCCACCGCATTGCACACGTCGATGAAGCGGCGCAACAAGTCGCGGAATTGGAGAGACGCGAAGCCCCCCGCTCGGCGGGGCATGATATCGCTTGATCGCGTCCTTGAACGTGTCGCCCTGGATGAAGCGCATCGCGTAGAATGGTCGGCCGTCCGAGTAGGTGCCCAGCCCGTAGACGGGCACGACGCCGGGGTGTTCCAGCCCGCCGGTGATCTCCGCCTCGCGCACGAAGCGAGCCCGGCTCGCGTCGTCGTCCGCGTACCGCCCTTGAATCTCCTTCAGCGCCACGCTGCGGCCGAGTTCGGTGTCCTCGGCGACGTACACTTCGCCCAGCCCACCCTTGGCGTGCGGCCGCAGGATGCGGTAGCGCACTCCGGGCGGCGGCTCCGAGCCGGACGGTCGCGGCTCGCCCGGCGGGTGCAACTGGTGCAGCGTCCGCTGAACCTCGTCGTCGGCCAGCGCGTCGAGCGTCCGCCGAAGCGCCGGCTCCACCGACGACAGCGCCGCCAGGCTGCGCCGGACGTCGTCGCCGTGCCGATGCAGGTGTTCCGCGACGAGGGCATCGAGCAGTTGCAACCGACCCGGCGGCAGATGTCCCAGGTCGCGCAGCACATCGCCGAGCGGTTTCGATTTGTCGGCAAGCCAGACGTTCAGCCCAGCCGTCAGTTCGTCGTGCGACACGAAGTCGAGCTGCACGGCGAGGAGACCAAAGAGGAGGTTGCGGTCGGCAGACATGGGCCGGACCTCGCGGCGGGATGCGCCCATCGTAGCCGCTGCGGGCCGGCGTGCAAGGGCTGACCGGTCACGGCGCGGACGGCATACCGTCAGCGAGGTCCCACAGCAGCGCCGCGAAGTCGTCGCGTCGGCGCAAGCTCGCGAGATCGGTGTCCGCGAGCAAGTGCGGCGCGTCGCGGTATCCGGCGGCGACGGCTTGCCGTAGCAACTCGACGGCGCGGGCCGCGTGGGCGGCGGCGTCGGGGTCTTTCGGTGCGGCGGACGCTACGGCGAAGACGCAGGCGCAGTCGTACAGCCGATCGGCGACAGGGGCCGGGCCAGCGGCGATGCGACCGGCGATTGCCACGGCCTCGACGACCCGTCCGCGATTGACCAACAGGAGACTCAAGGTGAGCGCCGTGGGGGCGACGGCCGCGCGATCGACCGGCACGTCGGGGTGATCGGACGCCAGTTTTTCGCGCAGCGCCAGGGCGGCGCGGAACGCTGTCTCGGCGTCTGCGTACTGGCCCTGGTCGCTGAGCAGCCGGCCCAAGCTACCGTGACTGAAGGCCAGTTCCCGACGGTACGCGGGCACGGCAGGGTAGTCGGCGGCCAGCCGCTCCCGTATCGCCAGGGCGGCCCGGAACTCCGCCTCCGCATCCGCGGATCGGCCCAGGTCGCGGAGCAGGAAGCCCAGGCTGTGGTGGCTGAAGGCCAGGTCCCGGCGGTAGTCGGGCACGGCGGGGTTGTCGGCGACCAGCCGCTCCAGCACGGCCAGGGAGGTCCGGAACTCCGCCTCCGCGTCCGCCCGCTGGCCCAGGTCGCGGAGCAGGTTACCCAGGCTGCTGTGACAGCGGCCCAACTCGCGGCGGTAGTCGGGCACAGTCGGGTGGTCGGCGACCAGCCGTTCCAGCACGGTCAGGGCGGCGCGGGACTCGGCCACCGCGTCCGCCCGCCGACCCAGGGCGCTGAGTAGCAGGCCCAGGTTGTTGTGGCTGGTGGCCAACTCGCGGCGGTAGTCGGGTACGGTGGGGTGGTCGGCGACCAGTCGCTCGTACTCGGCCAGGGCGGCGCGCGACGCCGCCTCCGCATCCGCCCCCCGGCCCAGGTCGCGCAGCACCAGGCCCAGGTTAGTGTGGCTGGCGGCCAGCCCCCGGCGGTAGTCGGGCTTGGCAGGGTGGTCGGCGGCCAGCCGTTCGTACACAGCCACGGCGGCGCGGAGCGCCGCCTCGGCGTCCGTCCGCCGGCCCAGGTCGCGAAGCAACAGGCCCAGGTTGTTGTGGCTGGTGGCCAGGTCCTGGCGATAGTCGAGTACGGTGGGATGGTCGGCGACCAGCCGCTCCCGCCCGGCCACCGCGGCGCGGAGCGGTGCCTCCGCGTCGGCGCGCTGGCCGAGGGATTGCAACAGGTAACCGACGCGGGCGTGGGCGTCCGCCGCCAGCTTGCGGCCCGCCTCTTCCGTCGCCGCCTCGGTGGCGAACTCCTTGTAGTAACCGAGCGCCGTTTGCAGAAACTCCCGCTGCCCCGCCGTCAGTGCCTTCTGCGATCCGAGCCGCTCGACCATCTCCGTCGAAATCATTGCGTCCAGGGCCGCTCGCGTCCGTCGCTTCTGCTTCTCGGCCACGTCGCGCTCGGCGTTCGCCCGGTCGCGCTGTTTGGCCGTCTCGGCTTGCTCCGCCGCCACCGCCGCCCGCTTCTGCACCTGCTGCCACGCCACCACGCCGAGCGCGATCGCGCCGACGACGAGCGTCGCCGCGACGCCCGTCACCAGCCGTGCGTGCCGCCGCACCCAGCGCCGCACCCGCGCCCCGAACGGCTCCGGGTACGCGGCCACCGGTTCGTCGGCCAACCACCGCTCCACGTCCTGGGCCAGCGCCGTCGCCGAGGGATACCGGTCGGCCGGCCGCCGCGCCATCGCCTTCAGGCACACCGCCTCCAACGCGGGCGGTACCGCTGGCTGCACCGCCCGCGGCGGCGGGAACTCGCCGGCCATCGCGCGCTCCAGCACGTCCACTACGGTCGGCTGGTTGTAGAACGCCGTCCGTCCGACCAGCACTTCGTACAGCGTGGCTCCGAGCGAGTACACGTCGGTCGCTGGGCCGAGGTCGTCGAGCCGGCCGGCGGCCTGTTCCGGCGACATGTACGCCGGCGTGCCAATGACCTCGCCCGCCACCGTCGCCGCCGACGAGTCGCTGGAACGCGGCACCAGCGTCGCATCGCTCCGGTCGTCGACGCTCCCGGCTCGCCCGGTGACCTTGGCCAGCCCCCAATCGACGAGAAGGGTTTCGCCGAACTGGCCGAGCATGACGTTGCCGGGTTTCAGGTCGCGGTGCAACACGCCACGACTGTGGGCGTAGGCGACGGCGTTACACACGTCGATGAACCGCTGAAGTAAGTCGCGGAATT
>CAZNSL010000699.1:0-3673 GCA_964574975.1 uncultured Alcaligenaceae bacterium
CGGGCCGACGTGTTCGCCAAAGCCGGCGGCTTTGACGAGGCGTTCGTCCTCGCGTTCAACGACGTGGACCTGTGTCTGCAAATCCAGACGCTTGGTTACCGCGTTCTGTGGGAGCCGGAGGCGGAGTTGTACCACCTCGAATCGAAGACGCGCGGCTACGAGGACACGCCGGAGAAACTGTCGCGCTTCCGCCGCGAATTCGTGCTGTTCCAGGCCAAATGGGGCGCGTACTTGAAGGCTGGCGACCCGTACTACAACCCGAACTTTCGACTCGACCGCCCGGATTACTGCCTGCGGGCGTAGCTCTTTCCGAGACGCGCTGGCGTCCGTCCATTAGACTTCTCTGCAAGAACGACCCACATCCGCGCCGGAGCTGCGCTCATGGCCATCACGATCAATTGCCCGAACTGCCACGGCAAGGTCCGTTCGCCCGAGGAACTGATCGGCAAGAAGGTGCAATGCCCCAAATGTTCTACGATCTTCCGCGTCGAGGCTCCAAACGCGGGGATTGAGGTCGTCGAAGGCATCGAGGTCGTCGAGGACGAACCGGCCCCGCGCACAAAGCGTCGGTCGCCTGTCGAAGCGGAAGTGGTAGGCGATGTCCCACGCCGCCGGCCCCGCGACGAGGACGATGATGAAATCGACGAGCGTCCGCGTCGTCGACGGCGCGGTGGTGAGCCTCACCGTGGGGGACTGATACTTGGCTTGGGGATCGCAAGTTTGATCGTTTGCGCGCCCCTGGGTTTGCAGCATGGACGATGGGTAACAAGGACCTGGAGGCGATGCGTCGCGGCCGGATGGACGACGCCGGCGAGGGATTGACCAGTGCGGGTCGCATTTGCGGGATGATTTCGTCGATACTGATGATCGTGGCTATCGGTTGCTACACGGCCATCTTTGTGTTTGCCGTGGTTTCGGGGGCTGGCCGTATGAGATAATCGGCCCCAGCGAAAATGTCGTCGCATTCCGAGCGAATCAGATGAAAGACGCGACGCCAGAACCGGCAGTCGCATCCGTAGATTTGAGGGGCACATGCCAGTTCAGATCACTTGCCCGACCTGTCGTGGCCCATTGCGGGTGCCCGAGGAATTGTTCGGCAAGCGTGTGCAATGCCCGACCTGCGAGGCGATCTTCATCGCCGAGGTGGAAGAGGCTGCACCGGACGGCGACCGGCCGACGGCCGTCAATCCGACCCGGTATGCCGACAACGACCCGCTCCCGCGCCGCCGCGAATACCGCCCGAGTTCCGGTCATTTCCTCCAACCGCACCGTGGCGGACTGGTCCTTGGACTTGGGATCGCCAGTCTGGTGGTGTGTGCGCCGCTCGGGATCGCGGCGTGGGTGATGGGCAACAACGACCTCGCCGCGATGCGGCGCGGTGAGATGGACCGAACCGGCGAAGGCAACACGCAGGCTGGCCGTATCTGTGGCATGGTCGCGTCGATCCTGATGCTCTTCGGCTGCGGGTGCTACGCGATCGGAATGATCTTTGCGGCGGCCGGTGGCAATTTCTGAGCGACCGTCGGTTGTCACTCCATGCTGCCCGCCAGCCGAATGTCGTCCGCACCGGTAGTCGGTTTCGGATCTGGCAGTGGTGGCGGCGCGGCCTCCGGCTCCTTGCCGGTGACCTTGACGTAGACCTCCCGTGCCCGATCGCGAAGCGCCACGTCGCGCTCCTGCTGGGCGATCTGGGCCATCGCCGTGGCGACCTCAATCGAGCCGTGGAAGCCGGTCAATGCCCGCACCGCGGCAGTGCGGACATCGCGTTGTTGCTGGGCGTCTTTGTCGCTCGCTTCGGTCGGCGTGGGCTTAGTGGCGATCTTGACCAGGAAGGTCACAGACGACGGTTGGCCGCCCTTGCCGAGCGACGCAAGCGCGGCGGTCTGGACGGCAGACTGGGCCTCGCCTTGGAGTTGGCTGGCCGAGTCGTAGCAGCTAATCAGGATCTGAACGGCCTTCGGGTCTTTGAACGTGCCGAGCGTTTGTGCGGCAGCCAGTCGGCAGAGCGGTTGCGCGTCGCTGACGGCGGCGCGGGTCAGGACTTCGAGGACGGCCTCCTGGGCCGATTCGCCGCCGCCGGTCGCACTCGGTTCCTTCAGCGCGAGCAGCGCCTTGGCGCGAGCGTCGCCATCCGTGCTTTCTCGGAGGACGAGCATGGGGTCCTGGCGTTTGAACATCGAACTAACCTGGAAGTCGCGGCTGGTCACGTCGTCCCAAAAGCTGGAACAGCCGGCCAGGCCGGAGGCCAAGGCCGCACCGGTCATCGCTTGCGAGAGTCGTCGTATCACCGCAATCCTCCCCGCCCCGCGAAGGTGCGTCGCCGAACGGATGTTACCCCGCAGAATGGTCGCGGACATACCGTAGCCATTGTCGTGTCGTCAAGACCGAAGCTAGCCGCCGAAACCTCCGCTCGGAACGAGGGTAATCGCCGTATGAGAAACGACGTGAAACGGCCCGGGCCGCAGATTGTCTGGACGGTTACGGCGGTTGGCATCGCCGTGGCATTCGCAACGGGCTTGCTGTGCTTGCTAAAATGGGATGCGTCCCCGTGGCATTGTGTTGCAGCCTGGCTGGTTGCGGTGACGATGGTGACGTTCGCGCTCTACTGGCTCGACAAACGTCGAGCGAGCCAGATGAGGCGGCGGGTTCCGGAGATGACCCTGCACGCACTGGCCGCGGCCGGTGGCAGTTTGGGTGCGTATCTCGGCATGAGGGTATTTCGGCATAAGACGATCAAGGGGAGCTTTCGCGTCGTCTTCTGGCTGATCGTCGCAACTCAGTTGGTGGTTCTCGCGTGGGCCGTCAGGGACGCCTGGGCTGCGGCAGGCGTTCGTGGAAATTAGCGTCCTCGGGTAGACTTGTCCGACCGCAAGTGACATACTCAGATTGTCCCCGTACGTCCGTTCCCGTCCCCGAACACGGGAAACTCGCATGGACACCCCGAACGCGACATCGGTGGCCCAACTCGCTCGCCAGCTCGGCCTGGTGACCGACGAGCAGTTGCGCGAAATCTGGGACGACCTCGACACGGCCGAACACACGGCCGAAAACGTCTTGCGCGCTCTGGAACGCAAAGGTTATCTGACGCCGTGGCAGTCTTCGAAGCTCATCAAAGGCGACCGCGACGGCTACGTCATGGGTGGCTACAAGATCCTCTATCGCGTGTCGTCGGGCAGTTTTGGCCGAGTGTTCCGCGCCGAGGACATGCGCGACGGTAGTATCGTTGCCATCAAGGTTCTACGCCGGCGGTGGAGCGAGGAGCCCAAAAAAGTCGATCTGTTCGAGCGCGAAGGCCGCCTCGGCATGTCGATGCACCATGCGAACATCGTCCGCATCTTGGCCGTCAACAAGGATAAAGCGTCCGGCCAGTATTACATCGTGATGGAGTTCGTCGAAGGCGGCAACCTGCGCGACTTCCTGAAGGTCCGCGAGAAGCTCGAATTCAAGGAGGCGTTGCGCCTGTTGGAGGAGTGTTCGTCGGCGCTAGCGTACGCCAACATGCGCGGCCTGACGCACCGCGATCTCAAGCCCACGAACGTGCTGATTTCGACGCTCGGCAGTGCCAAACTCGTGGACTTCGGGCTGGCCGAGATCGCGGCCCCGTTGCCCGGAGAGGATCACGACCTGACGGTCGACCGCACCGTGGACTACGCCGGGTTGGAGAAGGCGACGG
>CAZNSL010000700.1:0-3670 GCA_964574975.1 uncultured Alcaligenaceae bacterium
GACGGCGTGATCCGCGTCTGGTCCGCGGGTGCCGGGCCGGCGCGGCCTCTGGGTGGCGGCCCGGTCGGAGTCGTGCGCCGCCTGGCCTTCAGCGCCGATGGGCACCGGCTTGCGGCGGCGGCCGGCCCGGCGGTCCGGCTGTGGGACGTGCCGACCGGCCAGCCGCTCGCCATGCTGAAGTCCGATGTCGCCGCCGTCACCGCCGTGGCGTTCAGCCCGGATGGGTCGAAGCTCGCCGCCGCGGCCACCGCGCCCGACCGGATCGACCTGTGGGACATCGCCGCCGGCCGCGTCGAGCGGACCCTCGTGGGTCAGTACTACCAGGTCAACGCGCTGGCCTTCCACCCCGGCGGGTCGTCGTTGGCGTCGGCCGGGGCCGACCGCACCGTCCGCCTCTGGCCGCTCGGCCGCGACGCCGGGCCTGGTCCGCTGACCGTGCGCGGGCACGACGACGATGTTCTGTGTGTCGCCTTCAGCCCCGACGGCACGCGGCTGGCCTCGGCCGGCGTCGACCGAACTGTCCGCGTGTGGGATTCGGCGTCGGGCCAGCCGCTGCTGACGTTCGCCGGCCACCGCGACGCGGTCGAGGCCGTGTCGTTCAGCCGGCGCGGGCGACTGCTGGCGTCGGCCGGCCGCGACGGGGCGGTCAAGCTGTGGGACGCCACGGCCGAACCGGACTGCGCGGTGTTGCCGGGCCACGCGGACACGACCAGCGGCGTGGCGTTCGATGCCAGCGGCGGACGGCTTGCGACTGGCGGCGGCGACCGCCTGGTAAGGGTGTGGGACGTGGCGACCGGGGCGGTCGTCGCTACCTTGCGTGGCCACGCCGAGGTCGTCTGGGCTGTCGCCTATCACCCGCGGACGAATCGCGTCGCCTCGGTCGACCGCGCGGGCGGCCTGATCGTCTGGGACGTGGCGACCGGCCGGCCGCTGGTCAACGCGGCGGCCCACCCACCGCACGCTCGCGGCGTTGCCTTCCACCCGGACGGCTCGCGAGTCGCCACGGTCGGGCACGACGGCACGGTCAAAGTGTGGGACGCCGATACCGGCCGGCTGGTACGATCGCTGCCGGCCGATCCACTCGGTGAGGCCGTCGCGTTCAGCCCCGACGGGGCGCGCTTGGCTGCCACTGGCCGGGCCGGCATCGTTTACGTCTGGCGTACGGACGCGTTGGAACGAGAACGGATACTCCCGGCGCGCGGCGGGTCGTCGCGCGCGATCGCGTTCCACCCGGACGGCCGGATGCTGGCCGTTGCCGACTGGCGCGGCTCGGTGGCGCTGTGGGACGCGGCGAGCGGCACGGAGGTTGCGACCCTGGGCGACCACACGAGCGCCGCGTTCAGTCTCGCGTTCAGCCCGGACGGTACCCGCCTGGCCACCGCCGGTGGCGATGGAACGGTACGGCTGTGGGACGTGGCGTCGTGCCAGCGGCTGCTGACGCTGCCGGTCGGTGGCCAGGCGGCCTTCGCCGTCGCGTTCAGCCCGGACGGCACCCGACTGGCGGCCGCGGGGCGGGGTGGCCCGGTGCGGCTGTGGGATGGCCGGCCCATCGACCGGCCCGGCGGCCCCGCGCGCTGGGCCGTCGGTGTCGTCTGCGACCTGTTGGAGCGGCCGCTGCGTCGGTCGGACGTTGTCGAACTGGTGCGAGGTGGGCCAGCCGGCCCGGCTGTGGTGGCGGCGGCCGCGCTGGCCGAACGGCTGCCGGAAGAGTCGGCGGCGGAGCCGTACTTCCGGGCCGCGAAGGCAGCGCTGCTTGCGCCATACCGGGCTGGCGAGGAGTACGCCGTCGCCCTGCGGCAAGCGCGGGCGGCGGCCAGCATCGCGCCGCTGGTGCCCGCCCACCGCATCGCGGTCGGCGGGGCGCTGTACCGACTGGGCCGTTACGAGGAGGCCGTTGCGGAACTCGGAGCCGTGGAGAAGTTGCTGCCCGGCGTACCGGCGAACCTCGCCGTCCTGGCGATGGCCCACGCCCGGCTCGGTCGCGCCGCGGCAGGCCGCGACTGCCTGGCCCGCGCCGAGCGGGCTATCGAGTCACCGATTTGGGCCGCGCGCCCGGATGCCGGCGAGGTCCGTGGGCTTTGCCGGGAAGCGGCCGAGGTGGTGGCGGCGGCTGAGCGGTGACGCGCCGGGTCACGCGGCCTTGGCCCCGCGTTCCAGGCGGAGCGTCGCCTTGACGCCGAGCCAGCCGAGCATGCTCAGGCTCCGCACCGACTCGCGCAGATTCACCTTCGACGCCCCCGCTCGGCGGTTCTCGAAGACGATCGGCACCTCGCTCAGCCGTGCCCCCGCCAAATGGCAGCGGTACAGCACCTCCTGCTGGAACGAGTAACCGCGCGACCGCACCGCGCCGAGATTGGCCGATTTCAGGGTCGCCACGCGGTAGCAGCGGAACGCGCCGCTGGCGTCGCGCACCGGCATGCCGAGCGTCAGCCGGACGAAGCGATTGATGTTGCGGCTAATGACCGCGCGCGCCCACGACCAACCCTGCGTGCCGCCGCCAGCGACGTAGCGCGATCCGATCATCACGTCGCAGTCGGTCATGCCTGCCACGAGCGCCGCCAGGTAGCGCGGCGGGTGGCTGAAGTCGGCGTCGAGGTTCAGAAAGTGGTCGTAGTCGTGGGCGATGGCGTAGCGCATCGCGCCGAGGATCGCAGTGCCCAGGCCGAGCTTACCGGAGCGGTGGACGACCTTGACGTGTTGGTCCTGGCGGCTCAGTTCGTCGGCGAGTGCGCCGGTACCGTCGGGCGAGTTGTCGTCGGTGACGAGGATGTCGGCGTCGGGCAGGCGCTCGCGGATCGCGGCCACGAGGGGACCGAGGTTGTCGCGCTCGTTGTAGGTGGCCAGCGACACCAGGACGCGCTCGCCGTCGGGCCGGTGCAGGCGCAGCGGGGGTTCTTGCATCGCGACGGCCTCCTGCCGTATTCTACCAAGGTCCGCCCCGACCTTCGCCGAAGGGACGATGTCATTATGGCTGCCGGCATACGAATTCTTTGCCCCGACTGTCAACACCAGATGACGGTGCCGGAGTCGCTGCGCGGCAAAAAGATACGCTGCAAGGGCTGCCAGGGCGTGGTCGCGGTGCCGGCCGCCAAGGCGGCGGTCAAGCCAGCTCCGGCCGCCGAGCCGCTCTCCGAGGAGGAGGACGCCAAGAACCCCTACGGCGTGCAGCACATCAGCAACGCACCCCTATGCCCGCACTGCGCGTACGAGTTGGACCCGCCCGACGCGAAGATCTGCCTGCATTGCGGCTACCACATGGTCAAGCGCACCCGCGCGCCGAGCATCAAGACACTAGACCACACGGCTGGCGACTACTTCCTGTGGCTCGCGCCGGGTATCCTGGCGTTCCTGGGCTTCTTCGCGCTGGCCGGCGCTTACGTTTACTACCACTGGTTCCTGCCGTACGACACGCTGACGAAGGCCGCGGCCGATGATCTGTTGAAGGACCGCATGGAGGCGTTCCAGAAGGAGAACCTGGAGTGGCACGAGTGGATGTACCACCCCGGTATCGAAGTCTGGCTGGTGGTGTTCCTTCTGTTCATGATGTGGCGGTGCATCAAGTTCGCGTTCCAGCGGCTGATCCTCAACTACACGCCTCCCGAAAAGATCATTGAAAAGTAGTGCTTCGCAAGTGCTGAGTGCTGAGTGCTGAGTGCTGAGTGCTGAGTGC
>CAZNSL010000701.1:0-3668 GCA_964574975.1 uncultured Alcaligenaceae bacterium
GGCGTAACCCCACTCGGCCGCTTTCGCCGCCAACTCCACCAGCGGCAGGTCGGCGAACGGGCCGGTGAACAGCAGAACGGGCCGGGGCATCGCTCAGGCCCCCGCCGGCTTCTCGCCGTTGGACGGTGCATCGGCCTTGGCCTCGACCTTCGACTCGGTCGCCGCCGGTGGCGGTGGCGGAGTAGGTGGGGCCGGCCTGGGCGGCTCGACCATCTGGAGCGGCGTCGCTCCACCAGGGGTTGTAACCGGTGGTGTCGGCGGCAACAACGGCTCCGCTGGCTCGTCCTCTTCCAGGTACACTTCGTCGAGCTCCGTGTCGTCTACCTTGCGCCGCATCAATAGGTAGATCATCGAGAAGGCGCTGAAGTAGTAGCTGTAGCCGAAGCCGATCACCAGGAGGAATATCAGCGTCATCCACAGCGACACGAAGAACGCACTGACGTAGTTCCAGGTCCAGAAATTCTGTGTGAGGTAGTTGTTCCGCACAACCGGATCTGCCCCGGTCTCGAGGGCCGGCTCGTTGACGAGCAGGTCGCGCCAGCCGAACGATTCCGGTGCCCACAAGAACAGGTTATCGACGCGGCGGCTGGTGAACTCGTTCTGGAACGGCACCTGCGCGACGCTCCACTTCGTCAGGTACACGACCAACGAGCCGACGAAGCCGACGAAAAAGACCAGCACCGCCCCATAGAGAATGGCGAGGATGCTGTACCAAAGGTAGTTCCACGGCGATTGGTAGACGTAGTTGTACGACCGACTCAGGGCGTCGAAGGTGTCGCTGCCTTCGGTGCTGATGGTCGAATACATGAGTGGGTAGCCGACCAGGCCGATGAGCAGCACCGCCTGCGCGAATCCGAGCAGAACCAAAAGCGGCCAAAGGACGCTGTCGGTCACGTCGCCGACGATCGGAAACAGGTGAATGAAGCCGTACAGGACGCTGAGGATGACCAGAGCAGCGACGAAGCCGAGTGGCACGAGCGGTGCAGCTAGGTACGATAGGTAACGCGCAGTAACGAAGCGCACGGCCTCCATCAGCCCCGGCCGTTCCTTGCCGGCAAGTTGCACTGCCGCCAACCGCGTGATCGCCCCACCGAACAACGCCCAGACGGCGAGCGTCCACAACGTGACGAGTATTAGGTAAATCCGGTTGAGTCCGTCGGCCTGCGGCGTCAACAGCAGGAGGACGGGCTTGAGGAACTTGACGAGCGGCTCAATCAAGACGGGGCCTTGCTGTTTGAGGACCCAGTCGAAGAAGTGGCCCCGCTCCCACGAGCGCTCGCGCTCGGCTGGGTCGGTGACCAGCTTGTACGGGTTCGGCCCGCGGTGTTCGTTCCATGGGGCGACACGGAACGCACCTGGTGAGCGCTTCCATTCGTCCTTGGAGTCGGGCACGCCGGGGCCAGCGAGCTTCGTCAAAAGAATGTAGCGGTCGAGGGCGGCGCGGTATTCATCCTTCGCGCGTTGATCCGCCTGTTCCTGGGTCAGGTGGGAATCGTTGGCGATTTTGGTGGCGTCGAAGTCGGCCGGCACCGGCTGCGAACGGCTGCCGAAGAAAATGATGGCGAGGAGCCACCAGCCGGCCCAGGTGGCGACGATACCGGCCGCGGCGAGGACGAGTTTTTTCGGGTCGAGCGCAACCTGAAAGGTTCGGAACAGTTCGGTCCAGCCCCAGTAGGTCCGCGAGTCCCCGTCGGAACTTCCGATCCGCTCCTCGGCCATGCGCAATCCCCTTCGTCGTGACCGCGCGAGAAGCGCCCCGCGCGCGAGGGGACATTCTAGCCGCCGGTGTGCGAAGGGCAATCGGCGCACGGCCGCACCGCGGCCCGTCTTACGACGGGCCGCGGCTCCCGGTAGAACGGGGACCACCGGGTGGCGGCGGTCGCGCTAGAAGATGAAGCCAACGCCGGCGTTAAAGCCGTCGAAGAACCGCACCGGCTTGTTGTGCCAGTCCGGGTCGAACGCCCGCGCGTCGAAAGCGATCGGATCCACGGCCGCGATCGTGTTGAAGAACGCCGAGAAGTTGTAGCCGACGCGCATCTGGATGCCCTCGCACGGGTACCAGTGCAGTTGCACGTTGGCGGCCACCTGCGGCGTGACAGCGAAGTTGGTCGCCGCCTTCTTCAACTTGATCGCCCCGTCGCCACGTTCGAGGTAGGCCCGCTCCTTGGCGATGTCGAGCAGCACGGCCCCTTCCATCTCGATCCCGGCGGCGAAGCCGTAGCCGATGTATCGCTCGTAGCCGAAACCGGCGAACGGGCCGTACATGCGGTTGGAGACGATGTTCGAGTATATGGCGACGTTCTGCGGGCCTTCGCCCGTGTCGCCTGGGTCGATCTCGACCGGTGTTTCCGTGGAGGTCGTAATGATGGTGCCGTCGGGCAATTCGGTCAACGTCTCGGTGGTCGAGACGCCGAACTGCGGCGGGATCGGCACGCCCTCGGCCACGGTGCGCAGGCGGAACTTCTCGTAGATCCACGCGAACCGGCCGCCAGCCATACCGTAGATACGCGTGCAATCGTCCTGGAAGCACGGCACCCGGCCGCGAACGTTCCACTCGTCGTAACGCTGCTGGAAGTCGATGGCCATGTTGACGGCCGCGTTGAAGATACCGAACGTCGCGCCGGGGTTGCCCAGGGCCAGCTCCTGCTCGGGGCCGGCGAACTCCTTGGGCAAGTTGAAGAACGGCGCGAACAGGAACGTGTCCGCCAGAATGCCGCCGCCGGCAGCAAGGTTCGCGTAGTTCGGCGGGATCAACGAGGCGTTGGCCGTGTATCGGGCACTCTGGAGGTGAGTCCAGTTAACCTCGATGGCCGAGCCGCTGTTGAAACGGTAGCCCAAGGTCATCTTCCAGCCAGGCTGGAAGGTTTCCTGCCCGCGGAGGTCGTCCGTGTACAGGGCAGGTGTGCCAGTACCGATGAAGTTACCCGGCACGATCGGCCCGCGGATGATGAACGGCTGACCGACGTCGGTGAAGACGACAGTGCCGTTCAAGTCGCCGGTGACTGATCCGTCTACGTCCACCAAGCCGCGCACGGCAATGAGCTGCCGGCGGATCGGGTTGGTCTGACGATACATGACGAATTCGAGCGCCGTGTACACGCCGCCGACCACGTCGGCTCGCGGGTGGTAGAGCGGGAAGGGAAAGATCGGGTCGGGCGGCACGTCCACCCCCGGTTGCGCCACTGCCCCCGCAGGTGCCAGCAACACGCCGGCCGCCAAAAGCAGCGCCCCCCAGCGCGACTTGCTACGCATAATGCTCGTCTCCTCCGTGACGTTCGACCGCACCCGCAGCCCCTTATCCCCTGGGCCGTGGGTCGTCCCGCCGCGGCATGCCGCGGCGGCCCCCGTTTCGTCTACAAAGTTCCCTCTATGAAGGGGCCGGACCATATCACCGGCCGCAAGCGTGTCAAGGGTAGAATTGCGATTTTTGTCGGCCGACGAGTGGCTCAGCGCGACGCCCTACACCGCCTGGCTCACCAACTTGCAAGAAAATCGCCCGGTCGCGCGCAAGTCGTGGCAAGTCCGGCGTTCGGCACTGAATGCGGAGAGATGTCGCTACGACCGGCCGATCCCGCCCGGCCGCCTCAACGACGGTTGTAGTGTGTTCCCGGCAACCAATTCTCCGTTGACTTCCTTGACCCCATACTGTCTAAAGGGGTATCTTACAT
>CAZNSL010000702.1:0-3668 GCA_964574975.1 uncultured Alcaligenaceae bacterium
AGCGTAGGTACGGTGGACGGGCCAAGGGAGGTCCCATGCAGATCAGCATTCTGGAATACCCGGCTGGTCGGGCCGGCCAGTCCATCATCGACGCCTACGTCGAGCAGGTCGCCGAACTCCGCGCCGAGGGCTTCACCCGAATGTGGAGCGTCCAGATGCCGTTCGAGCGCGACCTGCTGACCGCGATGGCCGTCGCCTTCCGCGAGGTCGGCGACATCGAGTTGGGCACCGGAGTGCTGCCGATCCAGAACCAGCATCCGATGCTGCTGGCCCAGCGCGCGCTGACGCTCAATGTGATCGCGGGTGGGCGGCTGGTGCTCGGGCTGGGCATGACACATCAAGCCGTCACCGAGGGGATGTGGGGAATCCCCTGGGACAAGCCGATCCGCCGCCTCGGCGAATACCTCGACGGGCTGTTGCCGCTGCTGAACGGGGAGCAGGCCGATGCGGCCGGCGAGACCGTGACGACGCGGGGCGCGCTGCAGATCCCGGGTTCGAGCGCACCGCCGGTGTACATCGCGGCGCTGGGTCCCCAGATGCTGAAACTGGCCGGGCGCCGGACCGCGGGCACGGTGACGTGGATGACCGGCCCCAAGACGCTGGCCGGACACATCGGACCGACGCTGCGCGATGCCGCGGTGGCGGCGGGCCGGGCCGCAGATTCGGTGCACGTGGTGGCCGCCCTGCCGATCGCGGTGACCGATGACGTCGACGGCCTGCGCAAGGTCGCCGCGGCGCAGTTCGCGATGTACGGACACCTGCCGTCGTACCGCGCCATGCTCGACCGCGAGGGCTACGCCGGCCCGCAGGACGCCGCGATGATCGGCGACGAGAGCGAGGTGTCGGCGCGGCTTGCCGAGTTGCGCGACGCGGGCGTCGACGAGTTCGCCGCCGGAACGTTCGACCCGTCGCCCGAGGGCAGGGCCCGCACCCGAGCGCTGTTGCGCAGTCTGGCCGGCTAGCTGAGCGCCTGCGCCTGTTTCACCAATTCGACTGTCGCCGAACGCATTTCGGCGAAGTCGTCGAGTCTGCCGGGATAGCCCACCCGGGTGTAGGCAACGCCACGCGGGGTGGTCACCTTCAGGTCCAGGCCGTAGCGGTCGGCACCGGTGCACACCGCGGAATCGGTGTCGGGATAGCCGCCCATGGTCCGGGCGAGCAGCGCCAGGGAGGCGGCGTGCTCGGCGTTGAGATGGACGATCGCGTCGGCGGCCCGCGGAGTGACGGGGTCGGCCTCGGCGGCCGCGTAGGCCGCGCCGGTCGCCGAATCCATCCGCCCGTATCCACCCACCCAGCGCACCCGCTCAACGCGCAACACCCAGAGGGCGAAATCGCTGTAGTCGACGTAGTACTTCGCCGCCGGCACCGCCTCGAGGTGCGCCCGCCGGGCGGGCTCCCGGTCGTCGCCCTCGGGGCTGACGACGAAGCCGGCCAGCGTTATCCGGCCGTGCGCCAGCGGATCGCCGTCGGTCGAGGGCGCCACCACCGAGATGCTGGCGCGCCGGTCGCCGGCCAGGTTGCGACCGTGTTCGGCCATGTGCGAGACGCACAGCACCGGGTCGCCGCCCAGCAGTCCGTAGGTGACCAGGGAGGCCCAGGGCGAACCGTCGGCGCACAGGCTGGCCAGCGTGGCGGTGTTGGTGGATGCCGCGATGGTGCGTGCCTCCTCGGCGGCCGACGGGCGCGCCGGGTTGGTCACCGGCCCCAGGGGCGGCGGAATCGAGGGGGCGTCACCGGGATCGCCGTGGTCGCGGGTTGTCATGCCGGGACCCTAGCGCGGCTCGCTGGGTCATCGAATGAGGAACCACGCGGACGTTGTGCGAGTGGGGCTGTGCGTGGCTCCTCACTCGACGCTATGAGGCGTCGGCAACGGCCGCATGCCCCGCGTTGTAGCCCGGAATGAAGGTGATCCCCGGGCCGCCGTGGCAGCCCGCGCCGGCCAGGTACAGGCCGTCGACCGGAATCGGTTGGTCGACATAGCCTTTCGGACCGGGCCGGTTAGGGCCGATCTGGTCGGAGTGCAGCAGCCCGTGGCAGTAGTCGCCGCCGGGCGCACCGAACATGGTGCCCATGTGCCGGGGCGTGAACGTGGTGTGGCGGCTGATCAGGCTCTCGAAGTTCGGCGCGATCCGGGTGATCTTCTCGATCACCCGCCGGCCCATCTCGGCCTTCATCTCGCCGTATCCGGCCTCGTGTCCGCCGATGGGGAACCACAGCGAGAACGCCGATGCGGCATGCTTGCCGGCCGGCGCCAGCGCAGGGTCGTGCACCGAGGGGATCTGCAGCGCGATCGCGGGGTCGGCGGGCACCACTCCGCGGCGGCTGTCCTCCCACTGCCGCTGCAGTTCCTCGGGGGTGCTGAAGAGACCGATCGCGGACTGCATGGCCGGATCGTTGAGCACTTCGTAGGGCGCCGCGAACTCGGGGATCCCGTCGAGCGCGAAGTGCATCTGCAGGTAGCTGCCGCGGTGGTCGATGCGGGCGAACCGGGCGCGGACGTCCTCGGGAACGGCCGCCGGGTCCAGCAGGCCGTTGACGGTGAGGTCTGGCGCCAGGCTGGAGACGACGACGGGCGCGGTGAGCGCGGATCCGTCGTCGAGGCGCACGCCGGTGACCGTGCCGGCGACGGTGGTCACCTCGACGACCTTGCTGCGCAGCCGGAGTTGGCCGCCGGCGGACTCGAAGAGCGTCCGCAGATGATCGGTCAGCGCGCCGATGCCGCCCCGGAGCTTCTTCATCAGCGCGGCGTTCTCGTCGGGAACCGCTAGGCCGTACGCCAGCGCGGCGGCCGTCCCGGGAACCTCCGGCCCCCGGTAGGTCGTGTTGACCGCCAGGAACGCCAGCATGCCCCGCAGTGCGCCGTGCTTCTCCCGGTCGGGCAGGTAACGGTCGAGCACATCGGTGACCGACCCGAACAGCAGATCGTTGACGGCCATCCGCTCGGCGGCCGAGGTGGCGCAGGCGTACATCTCGTCGAACGTCTTCGGCGGGGTGCCCGCCTCGAAGCGGCCCAGCGCCCGCGTCGGCGCCAGGCTCCACGCCATCAGGCCGGCCATGCCGTTGACGGCCTCGGCCCCGTGTACCTCGCCGAGGTGGGTCAAGAGCTTCATCGGATCCGTGTAATAGATGAGCGGGTCGTCGCCGACGCCGCGCAGCGACACCGACATCACGTCGAGGTCGACGGTCGGCAGGGTGTCCAGACCCAGTTCCTTGCTCACCGTCAGCGCGGTGGGGAACTGCAGCGACCCGGCGATCTCGAAGTGGTAGCCGTCGAACAACTCGACCGTCGAGGCCATGCCGCCCGGGTAGAGCTTGGCGTCCAGGCACACCGTCCGCAGCCCGGCCTGCTGGAGGATGACGGCGGCGGTCAGGCCGTTGTGGCCCGCGCCGATCACGATCGCGTCGAAATCCGAGTCCGTCAACGCAGGCCCCTAACCCTCGATTGTCGTCAATCATGACAAAACACGGGTGTTCCGGATGGCGAAAGTGGCGTCGATGCTCGGCCCTGAAAATAGACCCCGGGCGGCTTGGCGCAACGCTTCGCGAGGCACCCGCGCTCCGCGCCGTTTATGCAGGTGAGGCGGTAAGGTGAGGCTAATATCCGCGCGCGACAATTGTCGGTTTGGACGAAAGCGGGCCGCTCGAGTTGTAACCGGGCCGAGGCCGGT
>CAZNSL010000703.1:0-3663 GCA_964574975.1 uncultured Alcaligenaceae bacterium
GCGGCACCTTCTACGGCTTCCTCGGCCCGAACGGAGCCGGCAAGTCGACCACCATCAAGATGCTCACCGGCTTGCTCGCTCCCTCGGCCGGCGAGGTGTACGTTCTCGGTCGCAACGTCCTCGACCCGAAGGAGGCGCTCGACGCCAAGCGGCACGTCGGCGTCATCGCCGAGAACCTATCGCTGTTCGACAACCTCACCGCCCGCGAGTACCTCACGTTCGTCGGCCGGATGTACCTGTTGCCGCGCGACACCATCCGCAGCCGTTCCGAGGAACTGCTGTCGGTCCTCGACCTGGCCGGCGAGCACAAGAAGCTGACGCTCGAATATTCGCACGGAATGAAGAAAAAGCTCGCCCTGGCCGCGGCCCTGTTGCCCAACCCGGACTTGCTGTTCCTCGACGAGCCGTTCGAGGGCGTGGACGCGGTCACGTCGCGCGTCATCCGCGACTTGCTCACCGGCTTCGTTGCCCGCGGCTCGACCGTGTTCCTGACCTCGCACGTCCTCGATATCGTCGAAAAACTCTGCACGCACGTCGGCATCATCGTCCACGGCAAACTGGTCGAGCAATCGTCAATGGCCGACCTGCGCCAGGGCGACACGCTGGAGAACCGCTTCCTGGCCAAAGCCGGGGCCGACGCGGCCGTCACCACCTCGCTGCCGTGGCTGGAGGCGGCCGGCCGATGAAGCTCGAACACCTGCGCGCCTTCCTTTGGCTCCGCACGCGTATCCGCCTCAACCAGTTGCGCAAGGGCGGCATCGCCAACATCGTCGTTCTCGTATTGGTCGGCCTCGTCCTCTTCGGTACGGCGGTCGGTGGGACGATCGGCCTTTTCGCGGCCGGCTACGGCGTCCCCGCCGATGCCCCGTCGGCCACGCGGCTGCTCATCTGGGATGGCGTCGTCCTCGCACTGTTGTTCGTCTGGATGACGACGCTGATGGCCGACTTGCAGCGCTCCGAGGCGCTGGCCATCGACAAGTTCCTGCACCTGCCGGTCAGCCCCGCGGGGGCGTTTCTGGTCAACTACCTCAGCTCGCTCATCAGCGTGACGGCGCTGGTGTTCGTACCCGCCTTTCTCGGGCTGGCGCTCGGCCAGGCGTTCGCCCTGGGGCCGTTGCAGCTCCTCGCGCTGCCGCTGTTCGCGGCGTTCTTCTTCGCGCTGACGGCGGTGACGTATCAGTTCCAGGGCTGGCTGGCGGCGCTGATGTCGAACCCGCGACGGCGGCGCACCGTCATCGTCGTGCTGACGCTTGGCTTCATTCTGCTGGCCCAGGGGCCGAACCTGTTCTTCAACGTCATCCGCCCGTGGGACAACGACGCCAGGGACCAACCGGTCGCCGGCGCGAAGGACGCCAAGGGGCCGTCATTTGAAGAACTCAAGCGACGGCACGAGGAGTCGGAACGGCAGACGTGGGCCAAGGTGCAGCAGACATCGTGGCTAGCCAACGTCGCTCTGCCGCCGGGCTGGCTGCCGCTCGGCGCGGCGGAGTTGGCTAACGGCAACCCGCTGTCGGCGCTGCTCGGCACCGCTGGCCTGATGCTGATCGGCTCGTGGAGCCTGTGGCGCGCTTACCGCACGACGCTCGGCATCTACACCGGCCAAGGCTCCGCCGGCGACGGGCGAACCGCCGCGCCGGCCACCCCGGCGGTGCCGGACGACCCGACCAAGCGGCGGATGATGGAGTGGCAACTGCCGCTCGTCTCGGAGCCGGCCGCGGCCGTGGCTCTGGCCGGCATGCGCTCACTGACGCGTGCCCCCGAGGCAAAGATGCTGCTGCTGACGCCGTTCATCCTGCTCGTCATCTTCGGCGCGATGATGGCCCGGTCGTCGGGCGACATGCCGGAAGCCGTGCGGCCATTGGTGGCGTTCGGCGCGGCGGCGATGGGTTTGTTCTGCACTGGCCAGTTGATCGGCAACCAGTTCGGTTACGACCGCAGCGGCTTCCGGGCATACGTCCTCGGCCCGGCCCCGCGGCGCGACATCCTGCTCGGTAAGAACCTCGCCGTTGCGCCGCTGGTGGCGGCGATCACCATCCCCGCGGTTGCCGTGGTGGCCGTGGTCTACCCGATGCGGATCGACCACCTGCTCGCGGTGCCGTTCCAGTGCGTGTCGATGTTCCTGATCTTCTGCCTGCTCGCCAACCTCCTGTCGATGTACGCGCCGATGGCGATCGCGCCAGGGGCCTTCCAGGCATCGAACGTCAAGTTCCTGCCGGTGCTGCTGCACATGGCGTTCCTGATGCTCCTACCGTTCGCCCTCGCGCCAACGCTGTTGCCCTACGGCGTCGAGGCGCTGTTGGATTTCGCCGGCTGGTCGCACGGCTGGCCGGTCGCGCTCGGCTTGACGGTGCTGGTGACGGCCGGCGTGGTGCTGCTGTACCGCGTCGTCCTCGATTGGGAGGGCGACGTGCTGGCCGGCCGCGAGCAGAAAATCCTGGAGGCGGTGACGCAGAAGGAGGAGTGAAGCGGACGCATCGTCCCCACGATCCGAAGCTCCGCTTGACCAGCCCACCCCCCGTTCGGGACAATGACGATATGACTCCGACTTCCGCGACAGCCCGGCCGCCCGGCCTCGACGACTCGGTCCTCTGCGCGGCCGATGCCGCGGCCGTCCTGGAGCGGCTCGCCTCTGGCCGGCCGCTCGACCCCGGAATCGCGGCGCGCGTCCACGCTCGGGCGGAGCGGATCACGGAGGACATCCGGCAGGCCCGCGGCCTGGTGGACGACGACACGTTTCAGTCTCTGCTCGACGACGAGGCATGAGGTACGCCCTCGACATCTCAGCGGCTCTCTGCTGGGTTCTCCCGCGCCCAGCGTCGCCCCATGCCGTGCGGCTCCGCGACGAGTTCCGCCGTGGGGTCCACGACCTGATCGCCCCGTCCATATTTCCGGCTGAGGCCGCCAGCGCACTCACGAAAGCCGAGCGCCAAAAGCTCATTGCGGTCGGGCAGGCCCGCGCCCTGCTCGCCGACATCCTCACCACGCCGCCCGCCATACACCCGTACGAACCGTTACTGGCCCGGGCGGTGGACATCTCCTCGCAGACTCGCGGCGGGCTGTACGATTGCCTGTACGTGGCACTTGCCGAGCGGGAGGGGTGCGAGTTGGTGACGGACGACCAGAAGCTGATTGCGAACCTGAAGCCCCGATTCGCATTCATCGTCCCATTGATGTCGCTGCCATAACGTCGCACCGGCTCATCGAATCTCGGGGTGAACTTGGCGGACCTCGGCCCGTCACAGGTGTCGTTCCGCGATCGCCCTCGCAGACTCGGCTCGCTGCGTCACCCGGCTGTTCGACAGCGCACGACAGGGACAAGTCCTTGTGCGAAGCCGGCCGTTAAACTCGGTGGTTCACGAGGGCATCCGGTGCCACCGGAAAGGACTGCCACCGCGTCGGCGGTCGAACCGGCTCGTCGGGCGGCACGGACGGCACGTCGCCCACCAACTTGCACGCCTCGCTCAGAAGCATCCCGGCCCAGCGGTAGATGTTGTTGTCGGCGACCTGCGCCCGCATCCGCCGCATCCGTCTCCGCTGCTCCTCGGCCGGCATGGTCAGGGCGGCGTACAGGCCATCGGCCAGGTGGTCCACATCGAACGGGTTGGCCAGGACCGCGTCGGTCAGCTCGCGGGCGGCCCCGGTGAACTCGGAGAGGACCAGCAC
>CAZNSL010000704.1:0-3410 GCA_964574975.1 uncultured Alcaligenaceae bacterium
GACGGCCTTAGCCAACTTGCGCCGACGATACCAACGAACGGCCCCGGCCCCAGCGGCCCCGATCAGCAGGATGTGGGTCGGTTCCGGCACCGGCGAAATCACAACGCTTCCAGGCAACCCAGCGAAGGTGCCGTAGAAAATGCGATAGTCGATCCCTGAACCGAGGACGTTGGCGGCGACGATCTGCCCGTCCGTCGGGAAGTTGCCGTACGTGCTCGTGAGCGGCCCACCACCGGCGTTGTTGACGATCGTGAATACGTCCGTCGTCGACGGCGTGTAGCCGGAGAACAGCAGGTTGAGCGTCGAACTGCCCAGGTTCACGCCACCACCACCGGTCACGCTCACCTGATCGTAGCCCGTGCCGGCCACCGTGCCCTGGATTTCGGCCGTATGCAGACCCGTGCCCGAAAACGTCAAGGTGCCAACGGTGAGGATGCCGGGGGACGTACCGGGTGCCAGGTTGCCATTGACAATCAAGTCACCAGTGAGAATGCCCGTGCCACCAAGCGTCGCTCCTGGGTCAACGGCCACCGGGCCGGTACCCGTGCCCGAACCCGTGGTGTTATTCACCAATAGAGTGCCGCTAGACACGATTGTCCCGCCGGTGTACGTATTGGCATTCGTGAGCGTCATAACGCCTGAGCCAGACTTTGTGAGGAAGCCGCCAGTGCCACTGATGACGCCACCATACGTAGTCGAAGAATTGTCGCCGCCCGCCGTCAGTGTGGCGGCACCAAGGTTGACGTTGCCATTGGTGGCGCTTGCACCACCCGCCAACGATCCAATCGTTTGATTGTTGCCGTTCAGGTTCAGTGTCGCTGCTGCGGCCGTACCCATGACGACCGCACTAGCAGGTGACATCTTGTCGACAGACTGAACCGAAACGATGCCCGCTGTAATGTTGGTCGGGCCGGTGTTGGTGTTTTGCGATACGCTACCAGCACCGCCCAAGGTCAATGTGCCAGCATTGTCCTTGATTAGGGCACCGCCTCCCGTGACTACACCCGGAATGCCCAAAGTCCCGACGATCGTACCACCGCTCGCTCCCAAGGTAACACCACGATTGGGGTGCAGCACTGAGTTGGCAGCGAGGAAACTCGTTGCAATGGAACCGCCGTTCAGCGTGATCGCATCGGACAACGGTGCCGCCGGAACAGCACCAAAACCCCGCTCATCCTCGGTCGCAGCCGCGAAGCCTAGCCGAAACAAGCCTTGGTTTACGACCAAACGTGTATAGGTCGTATTTGGCAGACCGGCACCTTGGTAGCGGAATTCCTGCGGCCCAGTCTTTGTTAGGGTGCCCGTACCGAGAATTGTGCCGCTATAAATCGAAACAGCGCCGGTGCCGGAAGACGTGTAGTCAACCGTGCCACCATTGGAGCCGATCACGAGGTTGCGCGCTGCGGGGATGAATGAACCTGCATTCCCAGGATTCGTTTGACGAAGCGTACCGCCGTTCAGCGTGAAATCGCCAGTGCCGTTCACCCGAAGGGACGAGTCAATGCTGAGGATACCACCGGTAACTGCGTAAGGGAAATTGGGAAGATTGCTAGACGCCGTGATTGTGAGGGTACCGGCACCGGCCTTGGTAAAGCCAACGGAAGCCGCGCCTAGAATTGCCCCAAACGTGGCATCATTCCCGCCAGTGTCAACGATCCCGCCGGGACCTGACAAAGTCAAGGTATTGACCGCTGTCCCGTTGATCGCATAGCCAGCCGTCGTGAAATTGATCCCGGAAACAATGATCGGTGCCCCAAGCGCGACCGTGCCACCCGCGACGCCGAAGTTCGCCACTTCGTTTCCGTTGTTCGTCCAAACGTAGTCCGGCGTGGCTTGGGTCGTGCCCCAATTGACCGTGGTCACATCCCAGGTTCCAGGACCGCCGCCAGGAGGATTCCAGAAGACGGATTGGCCGTGGGCCGGGCCACCGAGGCCTAGCCCGACACCGACCGCAATCAGGGCGATGGCCCGGAATACGCTCCGGACACCTTGGGTTCGCTGGGGATTTCGCATGGCCGCTTCTCGATGAACAGGCGGGATGGATCAATAGCGGTAGGGGGCGGACGGAGTAAGTAGTCTAATGATTGCCCTGGATGAGTCAAAGGAAAATCGCGAAAGACTACCGAATTTATTTGAGGTCTCCGCAGCCACGACCAACGGTCCAAGTGCGTCCCTTGAGCGGGACGCCGTATCGACTTATGATGACCGCAGTGCCCCAGCCTGCGGACTGTCGAGCCACATGACCTTGTCCACTGCCGACCGATCGCGTCCCACCCCTGCCGACAGGGCCGAGTCGCTCGTCGACTCCATCCGCGCCATCGGCAAGGTCGCCGTCGCGTTTAGTGGCGGCGTCGATTCGGCCGTTGTCGCCAAGGCAGCTGCCCTCGCGTTCGGCCCGGATGCTGTCGCGGTCACGGCGGACAGTCCCAGCGTTGCCCGCGCCGAACTGGCCGACGCCCGACGACTCGCCGACCTCATCGGCATCCGCCACATCGTCGTCCGCACCGACGAGTTCGCCAGTGCCGACTACGCCCGCAACGACGGCAGCCGCTGCTACTACTGCAAGACCGAGTTGTACGGCCGAATCCGCGAACTCTTGCCCGAACTGGGTGATTGCGTCGTGGTCAGCGGCGCGAACCTCGACGATTCCGGCGACTATCGCCCCGGTCTGATTGCCGCGGCCGAGAACGGCGTCCGACACCCACTGCAGGAAGCCGGTTTCACCAAGGCCGACGTGCGCGAACTGGCTCGTGTGTGGGGCCTCCCGGTGTGGGACAAGCCGGCGTCGCCGTGCCTGTCGAGCCGGATCGCGCCGGGCGTGGCCGCGACGGCCGAACGCACGGCTCGTATCGAGGCGGCCGAGGCGTATCTGAAATCGCTCGGCCTGCGCGATTGCCGCGTCCGGCTCCACGAAGGCGAGCTGGCCCGCATCGAAGTGCCACCCGATGCAATCCATCGACTCGCGGAACCCGAAGTCCGCGATGCGCTCGCCGGGCGACTGCACGACCTCGGCTTCCGCTACGTGACGCTCGACCTCGACGGCTTCCGCTCCGGCAGCCTGAATCAATTGATCGACCTCGACGTGAAACGCACCTATACCTCCGCCCCACCGGGAGGCGACCCGTCATGACGCTCGCGCCGCTGTCGGCCGCCGCGGCCCTCGACGCCTACTACCTGGAAGCCCGCAGCAAGCTCCTCGATCTGGCCGCGATCCTCGACCGCATCGACCGCGGACGCCTGCCCAGCGAAGTCGCGGCCGACCCGCGACTCGCTCGGCTGAACGAGGCACTGTCGATTCTCAAGCAAACCAAACCGAAGCGGGCCGAGCGGGTGCAAACGCTGTTTTCGCTCGACTACGACCCCGACTGGAAGCGCCCTTCCCCACGCTAGACCTGCCGATGCCCTCGGAC
>CAZNSL010000704.1:3420-3661 GCA_964574975.1 uncultured Alcaligenaceae bacterium
CGGTGACTGCTCCAGCCCGCCATGTGGTCACGGCGGGCTAAATGCCAGAGGTGACACCATGAATTACATCGACCCGCACATCCACATGATTTCGCGCGTCACGGACGACTACCATCGCATGGCCCAGTGCGGCTGCGTGGCCGTGTCCGAACCGGCGTTCTGGGCCGGCTTCGACCGTGGAAGTGCCGCCGGATTCCACGACTACTTCCGGCACCTCACCGAAGTCGAGCCGAAGCGGGCT
>CAZNSL010000705.1:0-3656 GCA_964574975.1 uncultured Alcaligenaceae bacterium
ACTGCCGCAGGATGTCGCGCGGCCGCGCGCCCACGGCCATGCGCAGGCCGATCTCGCGGGTCCGCTCGGTCACCGACACCAGCATGATGTTCATGATGCCGACGCCGCCGACCACCAGCGAGATCGCAGCGATGGCCGAGAGCATCAGCGTGATCGTGCCAGTGACGACGCCGAGCGTGTTGGCGATCTCGGTCGTGTTCTGCACGCGGAAGTCGGCCGGCTCGCCGGGGTGAATGCGATGCCGTTCCATCAGGAGTTGCCGGATCTGGCTCTCGGCGTCGGCCATCAGGTCGCCAGTGCGGGCCGACACGACCAGCGCCCCGACGTTATTGAAGTTCGATCCCTGGAGCCGTTTCTTCACCGTCGCATACGGGATAAGCACGATGTCGTCCTGGTCGTCACCGACGAGGTTGGCCCCCTTGCGCTCCAGGACGCCGACGACCTTTAGCGGGATGTTCTTGACCCGCAGCGTCTCGCCGACCGGGTCGGCCGTCTGGAACAGCTTCGCCACCACCGTCTGGCCGATGACGCACACCTTGGTCGCGCTCGTAATGTCGCGCTCGGTGAAGAAGCCGCCGGTGCGCAGGGGCCAGTTACGTACCGTCAGGTAGTCGGGACCGACGCCGTAGATTTCCTTCGGCTTCCAGTTGGCGTTGCCGTAGATCGCCTGGCCGGAGGTGAACACCATCGGCGACGTGGCCAACACCGCCGGGCAGTTCTGGGCAATCGCCTCACCGTCGCCGGCCGTGAGCGTGGGCACGACGCCCTCGCGGACGCCGGCGTTGCGGCTCGCGCCGGGGATGACGAAGATCGCATTGGTGCCCAACCCCTGGATTTGGCCCTGGACGAGCGCGCTGGCGCTCTCGCCGATCGACACCATCGCGGTGACGGCCGCGATGCCGATGACGACGCCGAGGACCGTCAGGCCGGCCCGCATCTTGTTCTTGGCCAGCGCCCGGAAGGCGACGCGCAGGGTAAGGAAGAAGTTCATGGTATTGTCTTCCTCCCCTCTCCCGGCTTTGCGGGAGAGGGGAGAACGATTAACTCTTCGGTTGAATCCCCGTCACCAGCATGTCGCCATCCTTCAGGTCGCCCGACGCGACGACACTGTACTTACTGTCGCTGATTCCGACCACGATTGGCACCGCCCGCAACAATTCGCCGTCCTTGACCCAGACGTGCCGCCGGTTGCGCTTGGCCCGGTTCTCCGCCTTGTCCTCGGCCGAGCGCATCGACTCCGGCGTTTTGTCCTCGTCGCCGGCGAACACCGAATCGACTGACTTGCCATCCAGGAGCTTCCGGTCCTCCTCGCGGACGTGCGCCTTGTCCGGGAAGTAGCGCAGGGCCGCGTTCGGCACCCGCAGGACATCCTTGCTCTCGGCAATCTGGAACGAGATACTCGCCGTCATGCCGGGCAGGAGCTTCAGGTCCGGGTTTGGGGCCGACACAACCACCGGGTAGGTCACGACGTTCTGATTGGTCGTCGAACTCTTGCGGATCTGGTAGATGGTGCCGCTAAACAGGCTGTCGGGGTAGGCGTCCACGGTGAAATGGACCGGCTGGCCACTGGCCTTGGCGGCGGTGATGTGGCCGATGTCGGCCTCGTCGACGTTGGCGAACACGCGCATCTCCTTCCGCATGTCCGGGGCGACGGTGAACAGTTCCGGCGTCTGGTAGGTCGCCGCCACCGTCTGGCCGGGGTCAATCTTGCGGTCGATGATGACGCCGTCCTCCGGCGAGCGAATCTCGGTGTAGTTCAGGTTGGCCTGCGACGTGTCGAGGTTGGCCCGAGCCTGTTCGATGGTCGTCTGCGCGACGACGAGGTCGGCCTCGAGCGCTTGGCGGGCGAACTTGAACTGATCCATTTCGGCGTCGGAGATGAAGTCGCGGTTCTCGGCCTTGAGCGCCTTCGAGCGCGCCTCGTTGTTGCGGGCTTGCTGGAGGTTCGCCTTCACGCGCTCGACATCGGCCTTGCGCGTGGCCAGGAGCGCCCGATCGCGTTCGACGGCGGCCTTGTAGAGCCGCGGATCGATGCGGGCCAGAAGCGTTCCCTTTTTGATCTCGTCGTTGAAGTCGACGAAGATCGATTCGACCGGCCCCGAGACGAAGGTGCCGACGAGTACGGAACGCACCGGCTTGACCGTGCCGGTCGAGTTGACGACCGAGACGACCCGCCCGCGGGTGACGGCTTCCTCGCGGAAAATGACGCGGTTGCGCTCCTTCCAGTAACGGGCGATCGGCTCGGAGGCCGCATAGCCGAGGCCGCCGAGAACGCCGAGGATCACGAGCCAACGTAGGAGTCGCATCATGGGATTTCGGGTTCGCAGTGAAGGCGGCTGGGGTAGAAGGTTGTTTACTACGTTGGGTTACGCCCGCCGGCATCGGACGGGTGCCGCACCGACGACGATGCGCTGGTAACGTGAGGACCTCGCGGACAAACTACCCCCCGCCGGACTCGAACCGGCAACCTACGGCTTAGAAGGCCGTTGCTCTGTCCAGTTGAGCTAGAGGGGCGGCACGGCGTCAATTCTACCCAAGGACGAGACATGGTGCCAGGACGTTCGGGCCATCGTTACTGGTAGGAGGTGATCTCGAGCGGGTGGCCATCGGGGTCGGTGAAGTAGATGGACCAACTGATGTCGTGATCGATCGGGCCGCGGAACGGCACGTCGAGTCGCTTGAGGTGGTCCTGGGCGGCGACGAATCCGGTACGATCGGTGCGCCAGGCAACGCGGTGCCAGCCGTGGCCGGGCTGCACCTCGCCCTCGGCGGGGAACAGGGCAAGCATGGTGCCGCCAGCCCCGATCATCAGCGGGCCTGGGGTCCAACGGTAGAGTTCGCGCAGGCCGAGAACCTCGGCGTACCACTTCGCCGACGCCTCCACGTCGCGGACGAAGACTTCGACGTGATCGATGCGGTCGACGGCGAACATTGGTAAGTCCCGAGGAGGAATTAGCCACAGATGAACACAGATAAACACAGATGAATACTGAATAAATGTCTTGTATTCAACTGTGTTTATCTGTGTTCATCTGTGGCTAATTCTTATGTATACCGAACGTCGCGGTATTCCGGCTCAAAGAACGCCGGCAGGTTGCGGTCGATCACCAGATACCCCTCCGGCGTCAGCGCGACGTTGCCGCCAGCGGTCGTCAGCACGCCCTTGGCTTCCAACTCGCGGAAACCGTCGGCGAACTCGGTCGCCACGTCGGCCCCGAACTTGGCGCGGAAGTACGTCGCGTCGAGCCGGCCCGTCTTTAATTGCAGGATCATCTCGCGGAGGAGCCGCTGCCGATCCGTTACCGGCAGCGCCCGGTGCAGCGGTAGCTCACCACGGTCGAGGACTGCCGCGACGTAATCCTCCCAGCGATCGTGGTTCTGCAGATGCACGCCGCTCACGTGGCCGAACGACGCCACGCTGGTGCCGAACATGTCGGCCCCGTGCCAGAGGCTGTCGCGGTAGACGAACTGCGTCGAATGGCCCGGCGTCTTGCGGACCATCGTGTACGCGCTCGACTGCTCGTAGCCGTGGTGGCGCAGCTCGTCGAAGGCGTGCTGCACCCACGCCCGCTTGGTCGGCCAGTCGGCGACCGTCATCGACGGGTCATCTTTGCCGACCATCGGCAGTTCCTTCGAGAACGTCGTGTTGTACGGCA
>CAZNSL010000706.1:0-3654 GCA_964574975.1 uncultured Alcaligenaceae bacterium
GAATGCACTTGAAGCTCTCCACCCGAACGATCGACAAGCTCGCGCCACCGGCCGTCGAAGTCGACCCTGCGGCCGGCCGCGGCGGCGCGCAGCCCGAACCCGACCCAGGCCAGGCCGGCCGCCAACCCGCCCTCAACGAACCGTTGCCGCACGCGCTCGGCGGTGCGAACGCTCACGCCGAGGGTGGCGGCAAGTTCGGCGTCCGGGCGGGCGGGCCCGCCGGGCGACTCGTCGGCCTGGAGGAGAATGCGCGCGTGGGCCAGCTTGCGAGCGTCGGCCTTGCCGCGGCCGATCATCGTCCCCAACTCGGTTCGTTCATCCGCCGTCAGCGTGACTCGGTATCTCTTCGCCATGGCGACCTCCTGCCGTACAGCACAAAACGCCGTCGGTCAGGATCGCCAGAACCACCCGTCAAAGCAAGGGTGACAGACCACTAGATGATTCGCGGGCCGTCCCACCACAGGTTTTGAGGCAGCTTCACGTCCTCGGACTTGTAAAAGGCGACCAGGCCGTGATAGGTCACGATCTTGCGGATGCGCGTGGCGAAACCGCTGGCCCTCGCCTTCTCGTGGTCCGTGTAGACGAGGTGCATGTCGTCGACCCGCGAACGGACGAAGTCAAAAAAGTTGTCCAGTGCGAACCAGGGCTCCTTGCGCCACCAGTCGTAATAGGAATGCTCCAGGTCCTCGATCACGTAAACCCCTTCGGCGGAGAGCTTGTGCCGGAACAGGAACGAGAATGCTACGGCCTGCATCTGGGGCACGTGGGCGCCGTCGTCGATGATGACGTCGCATTCGGGCAGGCCCGCGAGCGTCTTGAGGTCGGTCGCGTCGCCGATGACCACCCGTACTCGTTCCCCCAATATTCCATTGAGAGCCGCACACGCCGGGTTGACGTCCAGCCCGCAGACGCTCGCCCCGGGAAACATGCGGGAGAGGGCTTGCAGGGATCCCCCGTTCTGCACGCCGATTTCCAACACGGACCGGCACCTGTCGCGGTAGGGCGACAGGACCTCGTCGTAGATTTCCGGGTAATGGGACCACTTGTTGACGGCGTTGTGCGGCTCGGACTCCAGGATCTCGCGGTAACGCTTCATTCGGCCCTCGCAGTCCGGTGAACGGCCTCCGCGGGCGGCGGCAGAGGCGGGTCCGGCTTTCAGCCGTTCTCGGGGATGACGTTCGACGGGCGCAGCCAGTACGCGAAGCCCGGGGCGGGGAAGGCGTCGCGCACCGCGTCCTTGTCGCGGTTCAGGAGCATCGGCCGGCGCACGCCCGGCAGGAGCTGCACGTCGTACACCTCCTGGCAGCCGGCCGTGAACTCGAACAGCCCGGCGACTTGGCCGCCCAGCAGGTCGACCAGGGCCACGCCGCACAGCAGGCGCGGGAAGCGCTGCTGCACCGGCAGCCCGCCGAAGATGTGCCGCTCACGGACCTGGCAGAGGCCCACCAGCGCGTGACCACCCGCGAACGCCAGCCCGCGCAGGTAGCCCGGCAGCGCCGCCACGACCACCGGCCGGCCGGACGCGCCGAGCCGCAGGAGTTCGCCCGCCCCCGAGTTCAGGACCCACAGCGCCCCGCCGTGGAGGCGCGGCGAGTGCGGCATCGCCAGCCCGCCGAGGGCCACCGCGCCCGAGTCCACGTCGACCACGACGCCGCCGAACGCCTTGGTCTCCCGCCAGCCGCCGGGGGTGTCGGTCGCGCCCAGGCAGGTCACGAACCGCGGCCGGCCGCCCTCCATGGCGACGCCGTTGAGGTGGCAGCGGTCCTCCGGCACCGTCGCGCTGACGAACGGTGGCCGCCAGGCCGGCTCGAAGCAGTACCCGGCGCTCGGCCGGGCCAGGCAGCCGAAGCGGGTCGCCGCGAACCAGACGCCGTCGGAGCCGAACGCCACGTCGTGGGCGTTCAGGTCGCCGGTCCAGTAGCTCGCCCGCGGCAAGAGGAGCGCGTCGTACCGGCCCGGCTGGCCTTCGAGGTAGTCGCGGGCCAGGAGGGGGGCGTCGGCGAACAGGGCCAGCTCGTGGCGGGTGGCGAGGGCGGCCCGCGGCCAGTCGACGGCCAGGCCCATCGGCTTGTCGAAGTGCCGCGGCAGGACGCTGACGCGGGCGCCGTCCCAGCCGACCAGGACGACCTTGCCCGCTTGGTAGGTGGTGACGGCGACGGAGCCGCCGAAGCCGGCCAGCCAGGCGGCGAAGCCGTCGTCGGCGCGGCAGTCGAGGTAGTCGGCGGGTGACGGTGTCACGGCGTCGGTCCGGTTCGGCGGGCGACCGCGATGCCTCCAGATTACCGCCCGGACCGTGGCACGCCCATGACGCGTACCCGGCTTTTCGCCTCGGCGAACCGTCCACGGTTAGTAGCCCGCGCCGCCGACGCGACAACGGGTCGAAATCGCGACATCCCGGTGAAGGATAGTCCGACCGACGTGTTGGCACCTTGCCGGCCGCAAACGCCAGCCGCCTCGCGCAACTCATGAGCGGGGCCTGGGCCGCATGCCACGCCCCATAACCTCCTACGCGGTCTGGGCGGCGTTGCGCCGCAGGGCGTGGTTCGCCGGTCTACGGCCGAGCCCGAACGGCGCGTCGCCGGCGGCATCCATACACTGACCGCCTACCTGGTGATTCGGCCGTCCGGTCGGCGATAGACGGTAGCAACCCCAACGATACCGATGCCGCGCGCCGTGAACAGCTTCGACGTGTTCGACACGCTCATCGCCCGGCGGTGCGTCGAGCCCCGCCGCGTCCTGGACAAGCTGGAGGCGCAGGCCGGCATCCCGGGGCTGGCGGCCGCGCGGATCGCCGCCGACCGGGCCCTCGGTGCCGCGGGCCGCCCTTACGGCCTGGGCGACGTCTGGCGCGAGGCGGCGCTCACCCTGGGCATCGACGACGCCGCCCGCGACCACCTCGCCGGGCGCGAGGTGGAGCTGGAACACGAGGAGGCGATCCCGGTCACCGAGAACCTCGCGCTCGTCCGCGACGGCGACGTCCTCGTGTCCGACACCTACCTCCCGGCCGACGTCGTCCGGTCGCTGCTCCGGGGGGTGGGGCTGGCCCGCGAGGTCGCCCTCGTCGTCAGCAACGACGGGAAGTCCCGCGGCTGGGTCTGGCCGCAGCTGCTCCGCGCGGTACCGGTGGGCCGGCACTTCGGCGACAACCCACATTCCGACGGCAGGATGCCGTCGGAGGCCGGCATCCCGGCCGTGATCTACGTCGGGGCGCGGCGGACGAAGGTCGAGCGGTTCCTGACGGACGCGGGCTGGGCACAGCTCGCCGAGGTCGCGCGCGAGGCCCGCCTGGCCAATCCGTTCTCCGCTTCGGCCCCGCGCGAGCGGTACCTGTGGAACCTCGGCTGCCAGCTCAACTTCCCGCTGCTGGTCTTCGCCAGCATCTGGCTCGAACGGCTCGCCCGCGAGGCGGGACTGTCGAAGGCCCTGTTCGTCAGTCGTGACGGCTGGCTGTGGCAATGGCTCTACCGGACGCTTTTTCCGGACCGGGAGTCGGCCTACTTTTACGCCTCGCGCCTTTGCCTGGCCCGGCGGTCGGACGGCTTCCTCGACTACCTCCGGTCGGTGTGGCGGCCGGACGCCGTGATCGTCGACCTGTGCGGGACCGGCTCGTCGTGGGCGGCGCTGTTCGCGGCGCTCGGCCAGCGGGCCCGCTGC
>CAZNSL010000707.1:0-3649 GCA_964574975.1 uncultured Alcaligenaceae bacterium
GGGGGCGTCAGCCCCCGGAGGGTACCGAAAGCTCAGGGGGCTTACGCCCCCCGCTCGGCGGGAGCAATAGTCGTCTGGTTATCCCCGAACTAGTCGATCGCCGTCACGTTTCAGCCCGGCCGTCCGGGCGAGGTCGTCGAGGAAGCCAGCGCGGTCGCCGGGGGAGATCATCACGGACTTGAACAACCCCGGTCCGAACCGGACCTGTAGCCGGTCGAGCGACAGGGCCGGTGAACTTAACGGATTGCGCGTCGGCCGCACCTCCTGAATGTCCGCCAGTGGTACCCGCTGGCGGACGATGCCGAACCGCACGGTCAATTGATGGTCGTCGATCCCATAGCGCATGGGGAAGACCAGCCCGAAGTAGATGCCGACGACGACCAGCACCATCGCCAGCCCGATCGGCAGATCGGCCGACTTCCCGCCGGCCGCCAGCGCGACGCACACCGCGATCGCCGTCACCGGCGGCAGGGCCAACAGCGGGACCAGCCACCAGTCGATCTTCGACGGATACCACCGCACCACGTCGGTTGCCGCATACGCCATGTTAGCACCACACGTCCGAGGTCGAATCGCCGGCCGGGAAGCGCACCTCGTGCGCCCGCGCCGGGCCGCCGGGTTCCGCGCCGAAATCGACCAGGAACCGCTCGTTCAACGCCAGCCCGCCCGTGTCCGTGTTCGCGTCGAGCTGGAGCATCAGCGAGCCACTCTTGGCGATGTTCGGGTAGAACTGGTTGTCCCAACTGCTGACCAGCGAGTCGGTGACGTACAGGCGCTTGCCGTCGAGGCTCAGTTGCAGCATCTGCGGGCCGCCGCGGGCCGGCACTCCGCGCACGGTCGGTGCTTTGCCGAGCAGCCCGCCGACCCAGACCCGGCCCGTCAGCTTCGGCTTCGACGGGTCGCGTACGTCGTATTGCCGCACGTCGCCGTGCAGCCAGTTCGAGAAGTACAGCCAGCGGTCGTCCAGCGACAGCACCAGGTCACTGATGAGGCCCGGCACCGGGAAGTCCCAGCCCTTCAACTCCTGGCCCGCGACCTCGATCACCGGCTCGGCTTTCCAGCTCGTGCCGTCCTTGAAGAAGTGCCACATGACGCTGGAGAGGGCCGCACCGACGAAGCCGTGGGCACTGGCCGGGTCGTGGTGGAAGCGGACTTCGAGCGGGATCATGCCCTTCGCGCCGAGGTCGATGCTCTGGGCGAGCGTGCGCTTCGACCAGTCCCAGACGTTGAGGTGCTGGCCGTACTTGCCGACTTTCACGTCGTCGAGTTTGAAGCCGGGCCGCGTCGTCTTCGGGGCTCCCCACTCGCTGCTGATCATGACGTTGTGCCGCGGCTGATACCAGAAGTCGTAGTTGTAGCGCATTCCCGCCGTGCCGGTCTCCCAGCGGCCGGCGATGTCGAACTTGTCGTCGAGCAGCAGGAAGCCGCCGGGGCCGTTGAGGTTCTCGTCGCCGAGCATGGAGAGCATGATCTGCCCGTCGGCGAGGCAGTGGACGGTGTGCGGCGCGGTCAACTTGGTCTTGCGGACGACCTCCTCCGGCTCGATGACCTTGTGCAGCCGCGGCCCGCGCGGGTTCTCCGTATCGACGACGTGAATGCGGCCCGACACGAGGCCGGGGACGATCAGGTAGCGGCGGGCACGCGCCCCGTGGCAACTGGCGCAGGCGTTCCAACCGAAGTGGTGCAGCTCGTCGCCCACCTTCGGCATGGCGAGCCGGTGGACCACCCGCGAATACGTCTTGGAGGCCGGGTCGAGGTCCACGGTGGCGAGGTAGTCGGGCCGGACCGCGCCGGCCCCGGCGTGGATGCAGGTGACGTAGCCGAGCGTCTCGCGCGGCGACTTACGGGCGTCGGCCGGTGTGGCGAACGTGCGCTCGGCGTCGGCGGCATGCGCGGGGTTGTCGGCGAGCGCGAGCGGCGCGACGGCCGCGGACGCGAGGAACTGACGGCGGTCCATGAGGATGCCCTTTCCGGGCGAACCGACCACGCGACGGGTGTCTCTCGGCTTGATACCGGAAGCCGGCGGCGAGTCCAGCGGAGCCACCGGCCACCCGGCGTCACTACCGGGCACTTGGCACCCGTTCCACCACGAACGTGTGCAGCCCGCGGCACCGGCTGCACCATCCGAACGTGCCCGACACTTTGCCCTTGAAGTAGCCGATGCGCACGATACCGACCTCGGCCGCGTCGCGCGTGTAGCCGCAGTGCCGGCAGCGGACCTGCCACCCCGGAGCGTAACCGCCGGTGATGCGGAGGATCACGCCGAGGATGAGGTAGACGCCGACGATCCCGGCGACAAACCAGACGACGTTCGACCAGTGCATGGTACCTCCGTACCCGACGGCCGCCGTGCGTCAACGCCGCCGCGACCGCCGTCGCCGAGCCGTTGCGCCCTGGCCGCTCAGGTCGATCAACGCGGCGATCACGACCAGGACGAGCCACCAGCCGTTGACGTTGTGGGCGTTGTTGAGCATGGCGGCCATGTACGCCAGGGTCGTGTAGGGCATGAACAGGAAGCCGAGGAACGGCCAGAGGGCGGTTTCGAATGCCCGGCCGATCCAGCCCGTCAGCAGCCAGATGACGAAGAGCGTGAGCCGGGGCAGGAACATCGCGCCGACGACGAGCAGACACGACATGGCGTTTCTCCCGGCAGCCGGAATGCGTCACCCGCGGACGGGGGTGTCGCCGGCCCATGAGTTGTTCGACGTAATGGTACGAGTATTCGCCGGCCGCCGCTCGTTGACCCCCGCGCCACAACGGGTTATCCTCGACACTACGGCCCGCACTCGCATCCGGTGGACCCCGCCATGCTGCGCCTCGACGCTCCGCGCCCCGCCTCGTTCTGCGACGGAATGTCGCGCCGCGCTTTTCTGCACGCCGGTGCCCTCGCCCCGCTCGGCCTCGCCCTGCCGCAGTTCCTGCGGGCCGCCCCGAAGGATCGGGACATCAACTGCATCATGCTGTTCCTCATGGGCGGGCCGAGCCAGCTCGACACCTGGGACCCAAAGCCCGATGCGCCGGCCGAAATTCGCGGCCCGTTCAAGCCGATGGCGACCAACGTGCCGGGGATGCAGATCACCGATGTCTTTCCGTTGATGGCGAAGCTGACCGACAAGTTCTCGCTGGTGCGGTCGCTCTACCACACGGCGACGGCCGTCCACGACACCGGCCACCAGATGATGCAGACCGGCCGGCTGTTCACCGGCGGCATCGAACACCCGCACATCGGTAGCGCTCTCGGCTACCTGAAGGGCGGTCGCGGTGAGTTGCCGGCGCACGTCCTGTTACCGCGACCCATCGGCAACACCGGCGGCAACATGCCGCACGGCCAGACGGCCGGCTACCTCGGCAAGCCGTACGATCCGTTCGTGCTCAACGCGTTCCCCGAAGATCCGAAGTTCCGTGTGGAAGACCTGCTGCCGCCGGCGGGGATCACCGTCGACCGCGCCGACCGTCGCCGGCGGATGCGCGACGCGGTGGATGCTTCGGTCAAAGCATTCGAGGCCAGCCCCGCGGCCAAGCAGATGGACGAGAGCTTCGAACAGGCGTTCCGGCTGGCGTCGAGTGCCGAGGCCCGGGCCGCGTTCGCGCTCGACAAGGAGCCGGCCGCGGTGCGCGACCGCTACGGCAAGTCCCTGAACGCCATGAG
>CAZNSL010000708.1:0-475 GCA_964574975.1 uncultured Alcaligenaceae bacterium
ACGACTGGAACGAGTACGTCATCGAGGCCGTCGGCGACCGCGTGCGGACGTGGATCAACGGCCAGTTGTGCGTTGACCGCGAGGACAACGCCTACGCCCGTCGCGGCATCTTCGCGCTACAGATCCACAGCGGTGGCCCGATGGAGGTGCGGTTCAAGGAGCTGAAGCTGGAACTGCGTTGAAATCGACTCACCACAGAGTCACAGAGGGCACCGAGTAGACGGATTTGAGATCTCAAATCTGTCTTCTCGGTGCCCTCTGTGACTCTGTGGTGAATCCTCTTGCTTCGCGCGGTCGCGCCATAGCCAGCGTAGCGCGTCCGGCAGCACCGCGGCCTCCTGCTTGTTCGAGTGCGCCCCGACGCCGCGGATGAACTTGTAGTCGTAGCCTTTGTACGCCAGTGCCTTCTCCATCTGAAGGTTACCCAGCCACCAGTTGCCGTGGTCGTTGTCCAGGTCGTTCTCGCCATCCTGAA
>CAZNSL010000708.1:485-3649 GCA_964574975.1 uncultured Alcaligenaceae bacterium
TTCGGTGTCTTGCGGATCAGGCCGGGGTAACGGTCGCCGCCGCGGATGTTCGTGAAGCTGCCGATGGCGCTCCACACCTTGCCGAACTGGTCCGGCCGTTCCCACGCCACCGTCCACGCACAGATGCCGCCCGACGACCGCCCACCGATGGCCCGGCTCGCCGGGTCGGTCCTGAACTTCACGTTGGCCTGCGTCTCGGCCGCGGGCAGGATTTCGTCGAGTAGGAACTTCGCATAGTCGCCGCTGAGCGTGTCGTACTCGATGCTTCGGTTACTCGGCCGTGGGTTGCGGATGCCGTCCTTCGGCTTGTCGCCGGGGTTGACGAACACTGCCACGGTCACGGGCATCTCGCCGGCGTGGATCAGGTTGTCGAACACCGTCGGCACGTTGACCGGGCCGCCGCTGTAGCCACTGCCGTCCTGAAACACCATGACACACGCCGGCGGGCCGTCGGCCTTGTACTGGGTCGGGACGTAGACCGACCAGTTGCGGACGGTGCCGGCGAAGACCTCACTCTTCCACTCCGGCATCTTGATGAGCTTGCCTTTCGGTACGCCGTCCTTCGGCTTCGAGTCCGCGTGCGGCTCGTAGGGTTCCGAGATGGCTTTCGCCTTCGCTTTGCCCTTGCTGGGCGGCTGGGCCAGGGCGACGGCGGTGAAGACAATCGCCATAGCACAGAGCATCGACACGCCGCGGATCATGAGCTGGCCTCGTGAATGGTAACACGCGCTATCGGTCTAGCCAGTAGGAGTAGAACCGTCCGCACCAGGTCCCCACGCCGAAGGCACAAATCGTCCAAATCAACATAGCGAACATGAACCACCAGTTTCGCGTTCGTCGAGCGCCCATGAGGGGCGATAGTGCAATTCTCGCTTCGGCATGGTTGGGGTCGTAGGCCGCGAGTTCGAGGAAGTTCGATAGGGCGGTGGCGACTTCGGCGGCCTTCGGATGTGCGGCGTCGGAAACCTGGTCGCGAACTGTCGTCAGGTGATCGGCCAGTAGCGACACGTCTGCCCGGCAGCGCGGGCACTCCGCCGCGGGCGGGTCGATCTCCTTCTGACATAGCGGGCATGTCATCACAGCAGGTACGCGAAGTTCAACAACCGGTCGCTCAACTCGGCGGTCAGCGCGGCCATGCGGTCCAGGTCGCCGTGGGCCATCGCCTGTCGCAGTGTCCGGCACGCGACCTCGAGGTCGGCACGGTCAGCCGCGTCCGTCACCTTCGGCAGAATCGCCCGCTCGGCCCGCGCCAGGATGTCGAGCGCCTCGCGGTACTGCGGCGACGCCTCGAATTTCGCCGTCTTCTGCACCAGCGCCTCGTTGATCGATTGCATTTTGTCCATCTGTTGCGGCGTCAGCGGCTCGGCCGTCTCGCCTTCGATCGCGTAGCGCTGGCGAGCCTGCGTGTGCGGGTCGTGAATCTGAACCGTCAGAATCCCTTCGTCGTCGTAGGAGTACGTGACCTCGACGCCGGCCTCCGCTTGCGGCCGCGGCGGGTCGAACTCCCAGGGGATTTCCGCCAGCTTCACGTTCTCGGGGTCCTCCGGGTCGTCGTACTTGTCGCCCTCGAAGACGCTGACGACGATGCGCTCGGCCGGGTTGGCCACCGGGTAGTAGGTCTTCGTGTACGAACAGGGGATGTCGGTGCCGCGGCGGACGATCGGGTCGAGGAACGACCGGCCGCGCTCGTCGATTGGATTGGCGCACAGCGAGTGTTCGAGCTTGACGCTATAGGCGTAATGGTCGAGGCCGGCCGCCCCTTGCAGGATCGCCGAGACGATGGCCGCGCCTTGCGCCACGCAGGTCATCGGGTCGATCTTGTCGAACGGCTCCGGGTCCTTGCCCAGCTTGTTGGCGACGTAGCTCGACACGTAGGGAATCTTGCTCGATCCACCGACGAGCAACACGCGGTCGACCTCGCGGGTACTCATGCCGCAGCGTTCCAACGCCTCGTCGATGGCCGCACCAGACTGCTGCACAAACGGCTTGATGACTCGCTCGAATTCGACGCGCTCGATCGGTTCCTCCAGGCTGAGTTGCTTCTCCGGAACCAGGCCCGGTGCCCAGGCGACGGTGAACGGCTCACCAGAGAGGGCAATCTTGGCTCGCTCGACGGCGAGCAAGAACGGCGTGCGCTGCGGCGATTCGAGGATGTCGTAGCCGGTCTTCTCGCGGAAGCGCTCGGCCAGATACGCGCCGAGGGCCGCGTCGAGGTCATCGCCGCCGAGCCGGCCAATGCCCTTGCTGGCGACCTCCTCGAAGATGCCGTGGTGCGCCCGCAGCACGGTTACGTCGAGGGTGCCGCCGCCGAAGTCGTAGACGAGGATCGTCTGGTCGGCCTGGGCGTCGAGACCGTAGCAGATGGCCGCGGCCGTCGGTTCGTTGATGAGCGTCAGCGGCTGCAACCCCGCCGCCCCGGCGCAGAGCTTGGTCGCCCGGCGGGCCAACCCCTTCGAGTTGGCCGGCACCGTGACGACGGCCTTCTGGATCGGCTCCTTGATGACGGCCTCGGCGTCGCGGCGCAACAGCGACAGCAGCATGACGGCGACCTGCTCGGCCCGCAGGTCCTTGCCGAGCAGCTTGACGCGGGCGGCGCTGCCGAGGACGCGCTTGATCGAACGGATCGAGCGCGACTCGTCGAAATTCTCCTTGGCCTCGGAGCCGAAGGCGAGCGAGCCGTCGCGGCGCATGGTGACGACCGACGGCGTCGCGGTATGGCCCTCGTGGTTGGGCAGTACGACGGCCCGGCCGAACTGGAAGTCGGCAACGACGGAGTTCGAGGTGCCGAAGTCGATCCCGATGTAAGGCATGAAGATTTAGCCACAGATGAATACAGATAGACACGGATAAAGAAAAGATATGACTCTTGGCTTCATCCGTGTTCATCTGCGTTCATCTGTGGTTAAATCCTCATTCAGACACGACGACCTTGGCCCGTCGCAGCACCACGTCCGGGGCCGTGGACGCCCAGCCCGGTTCGACCTGCCGGGCGACGCGGTACGGGCCAAGCCCTTCGACGCACTCGCCACCGACGCGCTCGTGGACCGCCGGACGATACTCCTCCGCGAACGCCACGTCGTAGCGGTGAACGCCGAACGATGCCACCAGCGCCTCCGCCTTGCGGGCGGCCACGCACGCCGCGTCGTCCGGCGGCCGGCCCTGTC
>CAZNSL010000709.1:0-3647 GCA_964574975.1 uncultured Alcaligenaceae bacterium
ACGGCCGCCCCTCCGGGGCTTGTTACCATTCTCGGACGTGACCAAGGGCTGACGCCCCTGGCTACCCACGGCCGCCCCTCCGGGGCTAAGGCCATCGTCGCATTCCTTTCGCAACCCAATTTTCCGGCACGACCGTCACTTCCCGAAAAAGGTGAAGGCTCCCACGCCGCCGGGCCGAAAACAGTCGCAGGAGTCGAACTCCGGTTCAAGGGGTCCGTACACGGGGGAAGCGGCACGCCGGGCGATTTATTCGGATTATCCGTACCGCACGGCGAAAAAGCGTGAGCTAGAGTTGTGGCGTTACCAACTTCCCCTGGGCGGGGCGCTCGCAGGCCCCCGCTCGCACGACCCCTCATCGTGCCCGCTGCCACGGGTCCGAGGTACCCGTGGCCGGTCCAGACCGGAAGCGACCGCGCCGCCTCGAATCGGGGTGTGAGCCGCGCGGCCGACGGGTTCAACTCCCCCACGCTGAGGTTGCTTCGATGAAGTCGAAAACGTTCGTCATGATGTTCGTGGCCATCGGGTGCGGCCTCGTCGCCGCCTACCTGACCGCCCGCATCACTGCCAAACAGGCCGTGCCGGACTCCGTCACGATCCTGGTGGCCAAGGACAAGATCAAGGCCGGCGACATGATCAAAGAGCCGGAAAAGCTGTTCGTCCCGATGGATGTCGCCGTCGGCACCACGCCGAACGCCGTGACCAGCCTCGAGGAACTCAAGGGCAAGATCGTCGGCAAGACGCTCCAGCCCGGCCAGTGGTGCACGGCGGACGATCTGTCGAGTAGCTTCGGCATCGAGCTGCCCAAGGGGTTCTACGCGATGGCCGTCAAGGTCGCCCCGGACACCGCCGCGAGCGGATTCATCCTGCCGAAGTCGCGGGTCAATGTCGTCGCCACCATCAAGGACAAGAAGCGCCAGGACAAGTCCCGCGTGGTGACCGTGCTCCAGAACGTGCTGGTCCTGGCCGTGGATACGCAGGCCATCCGTCACGATGGCGAGATGGCGAAGCAGAGCATCAACACCGCGCTGCTGGCGGTCAAGCCGGCCGATTCGCAGCGGCTCTCGCTGGCCACTAGCCTGGCCGAGGGCAACATCCGCCTGGTGCTGCGGGCCAACGACGACGATACCAAGGTGCCGCTGGCGACGCTGGAAAACCTCGACATGGAGCAGTCCTACGGGGTCGATGGACTGGCCGACCCGGCCGCACCGGCCGCCGTGAAGCTGGCCGTCGCCATCAAGGACATCGAGCCGGGCCAGACGATCGACGACCCGGCGAAGTTCTTCGCCGAGAAGGCGTTCCGCGAGGCTCCGGAAAAGGCGATTAGCTTCGAGGATTTGGCGACGCTGAAGGGCAAGACGATCAAGCACACGCTGTTCAAGGACGGCGTGGCGACCGCCAAGCACTTCGAGGGTGAGGTCAAAGTGGTGGCGGCCAAGCCGGCCGCGCCGCCGGTGAAGAAGCACACGCTGTTCATCCAGAACGGCGGAGCGGCTCCGTCGGCGACGACGTACGTCAACGGCGTGGCCACCGGATTCGACTCGAAAGGCCCGGCAAGCGGCGGGCCGGCGGGTGTGGAGCCGGAGCCGGTGCCGGCCCCGGAGCCAGCGACGGAGCCGGCGACGGAGCCAGCCCCGCGGGGTTGAGCGACAACTGTCAGTGAGTGGGCGCGGGGCACGGGATGGATTCCCGCCCCGACGATCGTGGGGGATGAGGGGACCGCGGGCCGGGGGCGTGAGACCCGGCCCGCCTAAGCGAGGAGAGGTGAAGGGATGCACCGCGCGACACGCGTCCTGACCTGGGGGGCCGCCGGTCTGTTGGGCCTGGGCCTTGCCGCCAAGACGGCGGCACAACAACCGCCTCCCGAAGGCGTGCCGATGCCGCAGCCGGCCGCCGAGCAGCCGGGCACGGGCAAGAACGCTCTGGTAGTGGCCATCAACGGCACCAAACGGCTGAGCATGACGACGAAGCGGCCGATCCGCTTCGCCAACAACGAAAAAGAGACCGTCGCCCGCGTTCAGTCGTTGCAGGACGACCCGACCACCGTCCTCGTCGTCGGTCTCCAGGCCGGCTCGACGACGGTGCGGCTCACCGACGACCAGGGCACTGTGGAAGCGGTCGAGGTCGTCGTTCAGTTCGACATCGACGTGGTCAAGGCCGTCCTCAAGCGGGCCTTCCCTACCGCGCAGGTCGAGCCGGTCCCGGCCGGCACCAACACCATCGTGCTGGTCGGCAACGTGCAGCACGCCGAGGAAATCGAGGCGATCCTGCGCGTGGCGCAGGGCGTCCTCGTCAGCGGCGTGCCGGCCGGCCCGACTGGCGCCACGGGCGTCGGTGGGCGGACGGTGATCGTCAACGCGCTGACCGTCGGCGGCGTGCGGCAGGTGCAGCTAGATGTGGTCATCGCCGCGGTCAACCGCACGGAAATCCGCAACCTCGGCGTCAACTTCACGGTCAACGGTTCGACGGCCTATTTCGGTAGCCTGATCGGCAACCTTGCCCAGGCGGGCCAGCAGGCGGGTGGCGGTGGTGGGCCTGGCCAGGTGATCCAAGGAACGCAAAATCTCTTACAAGCTCTGACCCCGGCCGGGCGAACCAACATCGTGGCCGGCATCGTGCCGGCTCAGTTCAACACGTTCATCCAGGCCCTCCGCGAAGAGCGGATTGCCAAGCTGCTCGCCGAGCCGCGGCTGGTGGCGCTGAGCGGTCGCCGAGCCGATTTCAACTCCGGCGGTCAACAGGCCGTGCCCGAGGTGGTCGGCGGTGGAGCGACGGGCGTCGTCGGCACCAGCTTCGTGCCGTTCGGTACGCAGTTGAGCTTCCTGCCCATCGTCCTGGGTAACGGCAAGATCTACCTCGAAATCGCCTCGTCGATCACCCAGCTCGACAACGGCAACGGGTTTTTGGCGAACGGTGTGTTCGTACCGGGCCGGACGCAGCAAAGCGTGAACACCTCGGTGCTCATGGAGCCGGGGCAAACGTTCGCGGTCGGTGGCCTGATCCAGAACCAGACCAGCGGATCGACCCTGAAGACTCCGATCCTCGGCGACCTGCCGTTCCTCGGCCCGCTCTTTAGCACCATCGCTTACAACGAGACGGAAGGCGAGATCGTGATCCTTGCGACGCCCTATCTCGTGGATCCGATGGATTGTGCCCAGGCTCCGTGCAAGCTGCCGGGGACCGAAACCCGCACCCCGGACGATTTTGAGCTATTCTTGGAACTGATTCTGGAGGCCCCGCGCGGTCAGCGCCAGGTGTGCAAGGACGGGCACTACATCCCGGCGTTCATGAACGATCCGACGTACGGCAAGTTCCCGTGCGGCGGCGTTCAGGCCCCCGGCGGATGTGGTCAGGCCGGTTGCGGCACGGGAGCCGCCGGCTGTGCGACCGGGACCTGTGGGGTCGGCGGCGGCTGTGCGACCGGCACCTGTGGGGCTGGCGGCGTGTTGCCGGCGGCCGCGACTGTCCCGGCGGGCAAGGAGCCGCCGCTGGTGGTGCCTGTGGGCCTGCCGGTGTCGTCGAAGACGCCGACGGCCCCCGCGGCCGCCCGCGCCAGCGGCAAGCCGTAACCGCTCCGAGACGAGCGGGAGGCGGGTGCCATGCGTGCCCGGCGGGGCAAGCAAGGGAAGGGGAGCGACCCGGATCGACGG
>CAZNSL010000710.1:0-3647 GCA_964574975.1 uncultured Alcaligenaceae bacterium
TTGGGGGGTTTGGTGTGGTGCCCCCCCCACCGCTACCCACCACGCGCTTGCGCCTTCGCGGTGGGACTCGCTCCACTCGTCCCACCCTACAAAACCGCCGGAAATCACGGCGCGCCGAACCGCTTCGCCAGCGCCATCGCGTGGTCGGCCCGCTCCGGCTTGCCGGCGCGGTCGTACAGCTTCGCCAGTGCCGCGTAGCGCGATGCCGACGGTGCGCCGTGCGAGGCGTCCTCCAGGTCGCGCAAGCCCGGGTCGAGCCGGCCCAACTCGATGCGGACGCGCGAGCGCGTGTCCAACAGTTCGTCCGCCGGGCCGATCAGGTCCACCGCCCGGTCGATCAACGCCAGCGACTCCAGCGCCGTCGTCCGTCGTTTGCCGAGCGTCCAGGCGAGGTTGTTCAAGGCCACCACGTTTTCCGGCTCGCGGACGAGCACGGCCCGGTAGTTGGCGACCGCCTTGTCGTCGGAGCCGGAGAACTCGTAGAACTCGGCGAGCGATAGTTGCAGGATCGTCGAGCGCGGATTCTTCTGGAATTCCTCTTCGAGGTAACGGCCCGTCGCGGCGACTTGCTGCGGCACCGATTGGCCGTGGCGCAATGTCGCCACCAGGGCCGCGGCTACCGCCTCGATCGGCAGCTTGCCGCGCATCCGATAGACCTGATCCAGTGCCGGCCCCGTTTGGCCGGCCTGAGCCAGGAGCGTTGCCACCTTCGGCAGCGACAGGGGATCGGCCGGGCCGCTCTCCGCAAACAGCTTCAGGGCAAACGTGCGGCACGCGGTCGCCTCGGCCTTGTCGGTCAGCGGGTACGCCTGGAGGAAGTCGAACACCAGGTCGGCCGCCCGGCGAGCGCGGGCCTTCTTGGCGATCTCGGTCTCGCCGGCGGTGGCGTAGTCGGTCAGCGCTCGGCGGGCGCGTTCGCCTTCACCGGCGAGCGTGCGGCACTGGAACTCGATCGTCGCCGTTTCCGACAGGCTCGGCCCGAGCTGCCGCAATAGCGGCAGGATCGCTTCGCACTCGGTCAGGGCGTGATCGCGAATCGCCTCGCGGGCCAGGAAGGCGAGGCTGCCGTAGTGCCCACCGTACTCGGAGCGCAGCCGGGCGCGAGCCGACCGTGCCTTCGCGTCGTCGTTCTCCGCTCGGTACATCTTGGCGAGTTGGATCAGGTCGTCGGCCGAGCGGCTCGTGCCGCGCTCCTGCAAGGCTTCGAGCAGACGGATCGCCTCCTGCCGGCAGGTGCGCTCGGCTGTCAGCGGCCGCGACTTCTGCGCCGCCAGGACAATCACCCGGGCCCGCAGGTCGTCGTCGGTCGGGTTGGTGTTGGCATCGAGTAAGTTGAGCGCCTGGTGGAACGACTGCAACGACGGTACCGCGGCCAGTTGCACGGCGAGGTTGCGCCGGGCCCAGCGCACGTCGTCGACTGTAGCCGACATGTCGGGCAGGTTGGCCAAGATTCGCAGCGGCTTCATTGCCTCGTCGGGGCGATTGGTCAACAGGTGCAGGTTGGCCAGGAGGCGCAGGCTGCGGGCGTCGTCGGGCCGCAGGGCGAGGGCTTGCTCGTACTCCTGTCGGGCCTCGGCCATGCGGCCGGCCGCCTCCAACCCGCGGCCGATGAGCGCGTGCGCCTCGATGGCCGGCAGGGCGGCCCGAACGTCGGCGATCGCCTTGGCTAGCCCGGCGTCGCGGCGGCGGGCCTGTTCGGTCACCAGCGCCAACCAGGCATCGGTTGCCCGCGGGGCGGACTTCGCCGCCCGCCGGTACAGCTCCTCTGCCTGTCGGTCGAAGCCGAAGCGGACGAACAGACGACCCAGGGCCGCCTGACCGGCCGCGTCGCCGTCCGGCAGTGCCGCGACGAACCGCCCGGCCAGTGCGTCGCGGCCCGCGGCGTCGTACAGCGGCAACGCCGCCAGCACCGCCGCCGGATGCCGCTCCGGCCGCAGGTGTTCCGCCAACTCCTGGCGCAGCACGGTCGCGGTGCCGGTGACGCAGGCGAACAACTCCTCGACCGGCGGCGCGTCGAGCAGCCCGGCGCGGAAGGCGGCGCGGTAGTGTTCGGCGGCGTCGGGCCGGTTGCCGAGTTCGCCGATGCGGCCGCGCAGGAACGCGATGACCGGATCGCGCGGCCGCAGTTTCGCCGCCGCGTCGAGCGTGGCGGCCGCCTTTGCGGTGTCGTTCTTCATCAGAGCCGCAACAGCTTCGTGCGTCAGCCGGGCCGCGCCGTTCGGCCCTTCGACCTGTTCGATCCCGGCCAACTGCGTTTTCCGAGCGACCTCGTCACCGGCTTTGAACGCTGCCAGCGCCAGCGCTTCGCGGGCTGGCAGGTAGTCGGGCCGGGCGTCGGCGATCCGCTCGAGGTGCTGCGCGACGGCCGCCGCGTCGCCGAACAGGCGGTAGGCGTCAACCAGTTCGCGGAGGATGCGCAGACGGTCGTCGGCACTGAACCTGTCGAGGTTCTGGGCCAAAGCGAACAGCCGTGGAGCGGCGTTGCGGTCGCCGCGTCGGGCCGTCAGCCGCGCCCGCAAGACGCGGAAGTCGGCCGCGTCGGCTAGACGCTCCGCCTCGTCGAGCGCGAGCAGCGCCCGATCGGTGCCGTGCCCCTGCTCGATCAAGTGAACGCGGGCGGTGTGCAGCGAGACGACGATGCCGGTCTGCTTTTGCAGGACGCGGGCAACCTGGCCGAGCGAGTCGTTGGGCTTGTGGCGGGCGAGATCGAGTTCGGCTCGCGCCAGCGTCGGGTTGGGGTTGACGTCGTCGAGCGGTAGGCTATCGACGGCCTTCGCAAAGTCGGCGAATGCGCGCGCGTCGCTAGCGAAGCGGTCGCAAAAAAAGTGGGCCGTCTCGGCCACGGCGCGGGACGAGGTTTCGGGGCGCACGGCCGCGACGAACTCGCGGATCGCGTCGTCGGTGCGGCCGGCGCGGGCCAGGGCGCGGGCGTAGTCCAGCCGCATCGCGTGGGCGTTCGGCTCGACCTCGAACAACCGGCGGAACGCCTCCAGTTCGCCAGCCGATTCGCCGAGTTGCTCGTAGCACTGCGCCAGCAGGTGGTTCGCCTGCCGGTAGAGGGCCGGTGAGCGCATCGCCGCACCGCGCAGGGCGTCGAGCTTGGCGGCGGCGTCGGCGTACCGGCCGCGGCGCATCAGCAGCCGCGACTCGACGTAGCGCACGCGCTCGGGTGCCGCCTTCTGGGCCGTCAGGTCCTTGAGGACCGCTTGCAGCGGCTCGACCTGCCCCTCGCGGGCCAGCACGTCGCCGAGCAGGGTCAGCACGTCGGCATCCTTCGGGTTGACCTTCTGCGCTTCGCGGAGCGTGGTCAGGGCCAGCTCGCCGCGGCCGTCGTGCAGTTGCAACCAGGCGAGTGAACAGGCGAAGCGGACGTTCTGCGGATAGAGCTTCACGCCCTCGTCGAGCAGGTCGCGGGCCTTGCGCAGATCGCCGGACGCCTGGGCGATTTCGGCGGCGGCGAGCAGCACGTCGGCCTCGTTCTTGCCGAGCGAGCGAGCCAGGTCGATTTCGCGGGCGGCGTCGGCGAACTTGTTCTGGCCGCGCAGGTGGCGCGCCCGCGCGGCGTGGGCGGCGGCGCTCTGCGGGTTTGCCTTCAGAGCCGCGTCGAGGACCTTCTCGACCTCGGCGGCCGGCTTATTCAGGTGGGT
>CAZNSL010000711.1:0-3646 GCA_964574975.1 uncultured Alcaligenaceae bacterium
GCACCTGGTCGTAGGTACGGTTCTCTTTGATGACGTAGACGACGTGCTCGAAGACCGACGGCTCGCCGTGCCGGGCGGGGACCGGCACCGGCTTGGCGTCGGGCCGCGGCTTCTCCAGGCCGGCGAGGCTGTAGGCGAGGCGGTTGTTGTCGTTCACGCGGGCGGTCAGGCGCGCGAGAGTCGCGGCGTCCGGTACGTCGATGACCGACACGGTGCCGAGGTGGTCGTGGGTGTTCATGCCCTTTTCGGCCGCGCGCGGCCGGCTCAGGGAGCCGTGCCCTTTGACGTTGGCTACGAACAGCCGCTTACCGTCGGCCGACACCGCGACCGCGCCGGGATACCATCCGGTCGGGATCAGGCCGAGGAGTTCGCTGCGCTCCGGGCCGGCCCCGTCGTCGCGCGCGTTGCGGCCGAGGCGGACGACGGCGACGCAATTGTTCGTGCCATTGGCGACGTAGAGCGTGCCGCCGTCGGGCGACAGCGCGACGGCGTTCGTGCCGCTGCCGAACGGTAGCCGCGCCTCCGGACGGCACGGAATCGTCTCGACGACCGCATCGGTGCGCACGTCGAGGACGCTTACGGTGTCGCTGGCGGCGTTGGCGACGTAGACGAACCGCCCGCCCGCGCTCGCCGCCATGCCGCTCGGGTGCAGGCCGACTGCGATCGACTTCGACGCCTTCCAGCCGTCGGCCGATTTCGCCAACACGGACACGCTGCCGCGGTCGGCGATGCCGCGCTCGTCCACGGCCGTCGCTGTGCCGGACGACTTGACCGTCCGGTCGCCTGCCCCCGGCCGGTCACCGCCCCAGTTGCTGACGTACGCGCGGTCCCGTCCGACCGGCAGCACGAAGTACGGGGCGACGCCGACGGCGACGGTTTGCGCCACCTTGCCCGTGGCCGGGTCGAGGAAGTGGACGGCGTTGGCGCGAGTCGCAGTCACCGCAAGCCGGCCGTCGCCGGCCAGCGCTAGGCCGGCCGGGTGCGGTTCGCCGCGGATGTTCGGGATCGGCACCGGCAGCGGGTCGCCCCAGGCGTAGGTGTCGTCGGGCTGGCGGACGGCGACGTGGACGTTCCGCCTCACGTCGCTGACGTAGACGCGGTCGCCGACGGCGGCCATGCCGACAACGCTGAAGCCGACCGGCTGCCGCTCCTGGGCCGCGGAGAGCCGCGGCGGGTCCGGGCCGTCCTTCGGTTCCGCCCCCGGCCGGGCCAGGAGTTCCCTCCCCACAGGCGTCGTCAGCGTCTGCCGGATCGCCCCCGTCGCGGCATCGAGGACGACGAGGTCGTGCAGGTTTTTGACGACGACCGTGCGGCCCCCGTCGACCAACACGAGATCGACGGGACGGCCGGGGAACGCGACCTGCGTCCCGGCCGGCTGGAGAACCTGGTTGGTCGGCACGACGATCCGCCCGTCCGGTTGGACGCCGACCTTCAAACGATCGGAATCGTCGGCCCACGTGGCGCGAGCGGCGAGAAGGGCGAGCAGAGCTGTGGTGGGAAGGAGCAGGCGCAGCATTGGCAGGTCTCAGCAGGTTGGTGGAAGGCGGGTGGCGTTGGTCAGCGGTATGGGTCCTCGTTCCCAGGCTCTGCCTGGGAACGCGCTGCCTTGCCGGCTCTGCCGGCCGCACTGGCATTCGGTAGGTCCCGCCTGCCGGGCGAGACCCACTCCCGGTCCCGCCCGGCAGGCGGGACCTACCAAGACTTCTGTGGCGATGCACTAGAATGAGCCGCGGGCGTATCGGTGGCCCCGGGGCGAGGCCGCTCCTCGTCCTTGTGGGGATAGCCGTCGCAACTCCGAATTCAATACGCGCCTCGCGCCGCCGTCGCAGTGTCGCAGGGCTACTGACGGGAGGACCGCCGTGAACCGAACGACCGCGTCCGTGTGGGCCGCGCTCGCGCTGGCCGTGGCCGGCGTCGCAAGCCGGGGCGACGAGGCCAAGCCCGCGCCGGCCGCCAAGCCGACGCCCAACTCGCCCGCCGAGCCGCCGGCCGAATCGCTCTCCCTGGCCCGAACGGCAAGTTTCCTCGACGGCGTGGCCGGTGCCTGGACGCGGGAGAAGAAGTGCGGCACCTGCCACACGAACTACCCCTACCTGATGGCTCGGCCGCTCTTGAAGGATGCACCGCTGACCGGTCACGACGAGGTCCGCGGGTTCTTCGAGAAACGCGTCGCGGGCTGGGAGACGGCCAAGGGCAAGCCGCGCTGGGACACCGAGGTGGTCGCGACGGCCGCCGTCCTCGCGTACAACGACGCCCTGACGACCGGCAAGCTCCACCCGTTGACGCGGAAGGCGCTCGACAAGGCCTGGACCCTACAGCGCAAGGACGGCTCCTGGGACTGGATCAAGTGCACCTGGCCGCCGTTCGAGCACGACGACTACTACGGCGCGACTCTGGCTGCCGTCGGTGTCGGCCACGCGCCCGACGGCTACGCCCGCGGCGACAGCGCTAGGGACGGCGTGGCCCGGCTGCGCGACTACTTCCGGACGGTGCCGGCCCCCGACCTGCACCACCGGACGTGGCTCCTTTGGGCGTCGCTCAAGCTCGACGGCCTGATGACCCAGGCGCAGCGCGACGCCACGGTCAAGGACCTGCTGGCGCTCCAGCGCCCCGACGGCGGCTGGAGCCTGGCCTCGCTGGGCGACTGGAAGGCCTACGACGGCCGGGACAACGACACGTCCGCGGCCAGCGACGGCTACGCGACCGGCCTCGCCGTGTTCGTGCTGCGGCAAACCGGCGTTCCCGCGAACCGCGACGCTCTCCGGCGCGGCGTCGACTGGCTCAAGGGCAACCAGCGCGCATCGGGCCGCTGGTTCACCAAGTCACTCAACACCGACGGTGCCCACTACATCGCCAACGCTGGAACGTGCTTCGCCGTGATGGCACTGAAGGCGTGCGAATAGGGACCGCCCCGGCGTCTCGCACCCCGGTACCGTCGGCAAACGTCATCGGCCATGAACGACATCACCCGCATCCTGTCCGCCGCCGAGCAGGGCGACCCGCACGCCGCCGCAGAGCTGCTGCCGCTGGTGTACGACGAGCTGCGCCGGCTCGCCGCCCAGCGCATGGCCCAGGAGACACCGGGTCAGACGCTCCAGGCCACTGCGCTGGTCCACGAGGCGTACGTTCGGCTCGTCGGCGGCGACGCGCCCGAGGCCCGGCCGTGGGCCAACCGCGGCCACTTCTTCGCGGCAGCCGCCGAGGCCATGCGCCGCATCCTCGTCGAGCAGGCCCGCCGGCGGAACGCGGCCAAGCGCGGCGGCGGGGCGGGGCGCGAAGACCTGTGCGAGTCGGCGATCGCCGCCCCGGAACCGGCCGTGGACGCGATCGCCCTGAACGACGCCCTGGACCGCCTGGCCGCAACCGACCCGGCGGCCGCCGACCTGGTGAAGCTGCGTTTCTTCACCGGCCTGACCGCATCCGAAGCTGCGGAGGCCCTTGGGATATCCGTCCGTTCGGCCCACGACCTCTGGGCGTACGCCCGCTCCTGGCTCCGCCGCGAGATGGCCCCGGACTGACGGCACGAATGCCGCCGCAGCTTCGAAGAAGGAACAGCTCCGTGTCTTTGCCTCGAACGGATAGCCGTCGGTTGCCAGGTCCGACTCGGTGGCGAAGTAGCTGAACGGGTCGTCGTTTCTTAGCCCCG
>CAZNSL010000712.1:0-3642 GCA_964574975.1 uncultured Alcaligenaceae bacterium
CGCCCGGTGGACGTGACCCCCCCGGTCGCAGACGCTCCCGGCTCGCCACGCCATCGGCAATCATCGCCGCCAGCGATTGCCCCTCGATCAACTGCATCGCGTAGTAGTGCACGCCGCGTTCGCAGCCGACGCCGTACACGTGGACGATGTGCTCGTGGCGCAGGCTCGCGGCGGCGAGGGCTTCGTTCTTGAACCGCTGCAACTGCCGCGGGTCCATCGTCGCCGCGAACGGCAGCACCTTGAGCGCGACGCGACGATTGAGCGAGATTTGCTCGACTTCGTAGACCACGCCCATGCCGCCGCGGCCGACTTCGCGGATGAGACGGAAATCGCCGAGGATGCCGGACTCGGGGTCCGGCTCGGCGAAGATGGCGTGCGGCTGCGACGGATCGAGCATCGCCAGAGCGGGCAGGACGCGGCGAAGTTCGTCGGCGATGTCCGGGTGCCGGGCGGCGAAGTCTTCGACCGACGGCCATTGGCCACGGCGACGCTCGGCCATGAACTCGTCGGCCGCGCGGGCCAGTTGCGACTCGAGCGACGCGGCGATCGAAACGGTTGGCTCAGTCATCGGCCACCCCCGGTTGGTCGCCGAGCAGCCGGCTCAGCCGCAAGAGCGCTCGGCCGTGGCGCTGGCGGGCCGCCGCCGGCGTAATCTCCAAAAGCGCCGCGATGTCGCCGTAGGGCATGTCTTCGTAGTTGCGCATGAGCAGGATCTCGCGGTCTTCGGCCGAGAGCCGGGCGAGCAGTTGCCGGACCCTCTCGGCCCGTTCGGCCCGGATCGCTCGGTCGCTGGGCGTTGAGCTGCGCGCAAGCCGGCGGGCGAGGCCCAGCGACGAGCGTTCGGGCAACGGCTCTTCGCGGCCCACGTCGCGGCGACGCGTCTGCCCGTGTTGCCGGCGGAGCATGAGCAGCCTTTCGTACGCCGTCTTCCGCAGCCACAGGCCGAAGGGCATCGGCCGGCGGGCCAGGTAATCGTCGAGCCGACGAAACGCCACCAGTTGCGCTTCCTGCACGACATCGGACGGGTCGAACCGCGCCCGCAGCCGGTCATCGATGCGCCGGTCGAGGAACTCGCGCAGGGCGACCCGGTGCCGGTCGAACATTTCGTCGAACGCGGCGGCGTCGCCAGCTTCGATGCGCTCGAGCAATCGCTGCGTCTCGGCCGAGTCCGCCGAAGCATCGTCCATGGCCGAATTCCCCAAGGTAACACCTGCCGGATTGTCGGCGATGTGACGGGCAATTGGAAGAAAAAAAGGCCGACGACGCCCCCCCGCCGCCGATCGCCAAATGCCGGGCCTCGTCGCACGTTGCGTCGAGGCGATCCGGGTTGGCGCTGGCGGCCAGTGGACTTCGACGACTTGACCTGCACCCGCGGGCCGTCAAAATTCCTGCATGCCGTGAGCGCGGTCGCCCGACGATCGGAATTCGTGAGGTCGGTCATGAAAGCGGCTTACCTGGAACGGACGGGTCCGCCGGAGGCCATACGGTACGGCGAACTCGCCCCGCCCGTCCCCGGCGAGGGCGAGGTTCTCGTGCGCGTCACCGCCGTGACGGTGAACCCGATCGACACCTATATCCGGAGCGGGGCCTATCGCGTCGAGATGCCGCTGCCGTTCGTCATCGGCCGGGACATGACCGGCGTCGTCAGTTCCCTGGGTCCGGGGGCGACGCGCTTCGAGCCAGGCGACCGCGTCTGGTGCAATAACCAGGGCTACGGAGGACGGCAGGGGACGTTCGCCGAACTCATCGCCGTCGACGAGTCGTTGCTCTACCCACTGCCCGCGGGAACGGACCCCGTCGAGGCCGTTGCGGTCTTGCACTCGGGACTGACGGCGGTGATCGGCCTGTCCGTCAAGGCCCGGGTGCGGGCGGGCGAGACGGTCTTCGTCAACGGTGGTGACGGGAACGTCGGCACTGCCGTGTTGCAGCTCGCCCGGGCGGCGGGCGCTCGGGTCGCAGTCACCGCGGGTAGCGAGCCGAAAGCCGACTGGTGCCGGCAACTCGATGCCGACCGGGTCATCGACTACAAGACCGAGAACGTGGAGGACGCCCTCCGTGGTTTCGCCCCGGACGGAGTTGATGTCTATTGGGACGCGACGGGCCAACCCGACGTGGAGCGTGCCCTGACCGTGCTGGCCCGACGCGGTCGCATCGTCCTGATGTCCGGGTTGGCGCACCGCTGCCCCTTGCCAGTCGGAGCGTTCTACACGCGAGGCTGCACGATGTTCGGCTTCACGGTGACGGATGCGACGACCGAGGAACTGGCCGAGGCCGCTCGCGAAATCAACGGCTGGCTGGCAAAGGGGATGCTGACGGCGAAGGTCCACGCGACCTTGCCGCTCTCGAAAGCCGCGGAGGCGCACCGGATGGTGGAACGCGACCACCCGTTCGGCAAAATCGTGCTGTTGCCTGAAGAATGAGAGAACGACCGCATGACTCAGGACCGTCCCTGGGTTGAGAACGGCTCCCTCGTCGCGGTCGTCGTCGTATGTCCTTACGCGGTCAGTACACCCGGCTGGATTCGAACCAGCAACCTTCGGTTCCGTAGACCGATGCTCTATCCAGTTGAGCTACGGGTGCGTCTGTCGGGGAATCTTACGGGCGGCTGCCGGCCGCGTCAACTTCGGTCGGCCGACGGTAAGACGCGGAAACTTTGCCGCCGGTTCGCGTCGTGCGGACAGTGGCCCGGCCGACGGCCGCCGGGATTTTGGCGACTTCCTTGACGGGCGCGGGAACGCGGGTAAGAGTCGCACGTCGGATGGATGCGTGCTCTCGCAAACGTCAGGAGGATGTCGTGAAGCTCCGTCTCCCCACCCGCCTCGCCGCCGCCGGCTTGTGCGTCTCCAGTGTCGCCCTCGCTCAGCCGCCCGCCACGATGCCGCAGGACGCGGTTCCCAGTGCGGTCGGCACGTCCCACGATCAAAAGTTGGCCGACGCCGTCGCCAAGCGACTGGCCGACAGCCCGATGCGCGGCTACCAGGTCGAAATCGTTTGCCTCAACGGCGTCGCCGAGGTCAGCGGTACCGCGACCGATGCGGCCCAGCGCGATGCCATCGTCGGAGTCGTCCGCTCGCACGGCTTGCAGGTCCGCGACCGCATCGCCCTCACCGGCGCGGTCGAGCAGGTCAGCGGCGGTAAGCTGGCTCCGCCGGTCCCGCTCGGCGGCCCGGCCCCGCTCGGCGCGGGTTACGGTGGTCCGGCTGGTCCGGGCGGTCCCGGCTACGGTGGCCCCAGCGGTCCGGGCGGTCCCGGCTACGGTGGCCCCAGCGGTCCGGGCGGTCCCGGTCTCGATCCGGCTCCGATCAACGGCGGTGGCGGTGCGCTGCACCCGCCGGGCATGCCGAGCTACGCTTGGCCGACCTACGCTCCTTACAACAACTACAGCCGCGTGGCTTACCCGAACGAGTACCCGAAAGAAGCCTTCCCGTTCATCGGCCCGATGTACCCGTTCCCGAAGGTGCCGCTCGGCTTCCGGGCGATCAAGCTGGAGTGGGAGGATGCCCACTGGTTCTACGGCCGCACCTCCGGCAACCGCGATTGGTGGAAGGTCCGCTACTGGTGAGCCGGTGACGCCCTCGGCCCTCAGCGGCCCGTAGCCCGTAGGGTGGGACGAGTGGAGCGAGTCCCACCCCGCACGCTCAG
>CAZNSL010000713.1:0-3639 GCA_964574975.1 uncultured Alcaligenaceae bacterium
TTACGAACCGGGTACTTGAGCGCGCCGCCCTGGGCCGGCGTCCAATCGGCCGGCACGGACCCGGAGTCATACACGTCCTTGTACCGATGCAGCGGCATGCCAACCTGCCTACCGGTTGAACAAGAACTCCCGCCCGGTCAGCACGCCCCACGTCAGGTCTTCTAGCGCCGCCCGCCGGTCGTCCTTCGCTTCCGCGAGCAGTGCTGTCAGCTTCGCCGACTCCGCCGGCGTCGGCTCGCGCGACAGCGCCCGCGCGAACAGGTTGCGCAACACCGCTGCGTCCGGCGTCTTCGCGTCGAGCCAGCGCGACACGATCGACTGCTTTGCCGTCAGCTTCTCGTTGAGCGTCGGGCCGTTGGCGACGTGCAGCGCCTGGCCGACCGTCGCGTCAGGGTTGCGTTCGCACGAACACGTCTGCTCCCGGGCCGGCCGGCCGAACGCATCCAGGAATCGCGATACGAGTTGCACGTCCGGCAACTGCTGCGCCCGCGTACCCGTCGGGTAGAGTTGCGTCGCCGTCGGCACCTGGCCGCCGCCGCGGACCGTGTCGAACTTCGTCGGTACGCCGGTCACCTGCGCGTAGGCGTCGAGCAGCACCTCGGCCGGCAGCCGCCGCACGAGGTAGCGCGAGTAGTAACGGTCGTCGGCTTCGTTGCCCGGCACTGGCCGGCTCGACCGCTGGTACGCCGCCGAGATCATCACCCGCCGAATCAGGTGGCGCACGTCGTAGCTGTGGGCAATGAAGTCCTTCGCCAGCGCGTCGAGCAATTCGGGGTTGGTCGGCGGGTTGGTCTGCCGCAGGTCGTCCTCCGCCTCGACGAGGCCGCGGCCGAGGAAGTTCTTCCACACGCGGTTGACGAGCGCCTTGGCGAAGAACGGGTTCTCCGGCGCGGTTAGCCAGCCGGCGAAGTACGCGCGTCGATCCGCCATTCCCTCGGTCCACGGCTTGCCGTCGAGCGGTGTCGGTGGCATGGCGACGCCGCGGCGCAGGTGTAGCACGTCGCCGTCGGGCAGCGACTGCACGATGACTTCGCCGAGGCGGTCGCCATTCTTGACGCCGACCCGGCCGAACAGGTTGACCAGCGACCAGTACTGGTCTTGGGTCCACTTCTCCAGCGGGTGATTGTGGCACTTGGCGCACGCGACCGACAGGCCGAGGAAGGTGATCGCCGTCGCCTCGGTCAGCTCGGCCGTGTCCTTGTGCAAGACGAAGTAGTTGACGGCCCCGTTCGCCGACGAGTTGCCCTGGGCGGTCACGATGTCGCGGGCAAAGCGGTCCCACGGGCGGTTCTCGGCCACGGCCGCGCGCACGAAGCGGTAGTACGACCACATCTGCGAAGTCATCAGTTTGCGCGACGAGACGAGCAACAGGTCCGACCACTTGTAGGTCCAGTAGTCCACGAATTCCGGCCGCGTCATGAGTGCGTCGATGAGCTTGGCCCGCTTGTCGGGAGACGGGTCGGCGACGAAGGCGTCGGCCTCCTGCGGCGACGGCAGGCAGCCGGCGCAATCGAGGAACGCCCGGCGCACGAACTCGCGGTCGTCGCACGGCGGCGACGGTGGGATGCGCAGCGTTTCGAGCTTGCGTAGAACGTGTTCGTCGATGAAGTTGTGCCGCGGCGCTGCGGCGTAGGCCTTCGGGTCGATGGCGGCGTCGCGCGGCACGGTCACGGTCGTCGCGGCGACGCGGTTAGCGTACTGCACGTTGACGGCCGCCTCGCCGCTGCTCACGACGGTGACGCGGCCGGTGTCGTCGACGGTGGCGACCGGCTCCTCGCTCGAAGTGAACCTGGCCCACGCCGTCACATCCTCGGCGTGGCCGTCGGAGTACACGGCCCGCACGACGACGCGGAGTTTGTCGCCGGCCTTGAGCGTCGCGGCGGACGGGAACGATTCGATGCGCACGACGGTTGGTGCGTCCTTGTGTGGGGCGTGCGCGCCGGCGACGATCCACTCGCGCAGGCGGCGGAACTCCACGGAGTCGTCGGCGAACAGCTTGCCGCCGCCGTGCGGCAGCTTGCGCGTCGGTTTCTTGAGGAACAGGCTGGCGTCGGGATCGGTGCGATCGACGCGACGGCCGAGCGCTTGCCGCGTCAGGGCGAAATGGTCGGCGTCCGGGTCGTAGCCGCGCAAGGACAGCTTCAGCCCGCCCTTGCCGGCGAGGGCACCGTGGCACGCGCCGCCGTTGCAACCGGCCCGCGTCAGCACCGGCAGGACGTGGTTGCGGAAGTCCCACGCCCACGGCTCCTTGGCCTTCGCGACGCGAACGTGCAGCGTCGCCGATTGCCCGCCGACGGTCGCGGTGACGAACGCCTCACCATCACCAGTGGCGCGAACGACGCCTGCGGCATCGACGCTGACGACGGCCAAGTTCGAACTGGTGAAGGAAGCGTCGTCGGTGCGGTCGGCGGTGGCGCGTCCGGCGGTGTGTTCCACGGCGAGCAGTTGTTGCGCGGCGTGCGGGCCGGTCAAATCGACGGCCGGCGGCAGTACGCGCAACTCGGCAGCGTGCGTGGCATTCGCGGCGAGCAGGAAGAGGATTACGAATCGTGTCATCGGCATTCGTTCCAAGGAAGGTGCTTTCCTCGTTAGGGGCGCTGCCGCCGCCGGGGCAAAGTGAAGACATCGCTAACGGGGAGAAGGAACCCCGGCAGCACGGCCCCGCCTTCGAGCGAGTCCGAAAGGGACAAGATGCGAGACGCGGTGAGGGAATCGAAAACCTCGATGCGATTCTGCTTCGGATGGACGATCCAAACGCTCCGAACTCCGCTATTGAAGTAATCCGTGAGTTTGTCCTGCACTTCGGTGACGGTGTTCGACGGGCTGACCACTTCTACCGCCAGGTCCGGCACGGTCTTGAACGCATTCGGGTCGTCCGGTCCATCCATGTCGGGCGTCCAACGTTGGGTCGAAACGAACGCGATGTCTGGCCGCCGTTGCAGGCCGGAGGCGTTGAGTTCGAACAGGACCTCGATCATCGCCATTCCAAGTCCTTGCGGCATGGCGAACTCGTTGATCTGCTGCGACAAGTAATTTGCCAACATCGTCGCGCGCGATCCCATGCGTGGAGTCTCCACTCGGACGCCGTTGACTACCTCATAAAGCGGTTCGTCAATAACGGATGCTGTCGACATAGTTCCTCCCAGTCAAAACAGTTCCTCGACCGGCTTGACCGCGAAGTCGGCCAGCGGCAACGGGCGGTTCTGCGGCCCCGGTAGCTCCTTGTGCGGGTCGAGGCCCAGGCCCTTGTAGATCGTCGCCGCCATTTCCGCCGGCGTCACCGGCCGCGTCTTCACCGCGTAGCCGATCTCGTCCGACTCGCCGATCACCCGGCCGCCCTGCAACGGGCCGCCGGCCATCAGACCCGTCCACACGCCCGGATGGTGATCGCGGCCGCCGGCGGGGTTGATCTTCGGCGTCCGGCCGAACTCGCCGAACGCCACGACCATCGTCGTGTCGAGCAAGCCCCGTTCGCTCAGGTCCGTCAGCAGCGTCGAGTAGGCACGGTCGAAACTCGGCACCACCAGGTTGGCCATCTCCGCGATGTCCGTGAACGGCCGGGAGCCGTGGATGTCCCAGGTAATCTCGCTGAACACCGTCTCGAACATGTTCACCGTCACGAAGCGCACGCCCGCCTCG
>CAZNSL010000714.1:0-3619 GCA_964574975.1 uncultured Alcaligenaceae bacterium
TCTTCGCCTCGACGCGGGGCGCGGCACTGGTGCCGCTCTGCCCGTTCTGCTCCCGCTTCATCCGCTCGTTTCGCTCCACGAGCGGGTAGACGTACAGGTGCAAAATCTGGTAGTCGGTGAGCCGCGCGATGACCGCGGGCGGGAAACACCACGGTTCCCCGCCCATCACGGCCATCGACGTGTGCAGGCTCAGCCGGTAGGCGTTTGGGCCAGCAGAATCGACATCATGCCCGCCGCGAACTCCGCGCCCGCCGCCTTGCGCGTGTCGTCGTCCGCTGGCAGGTCCGCCAGCAGAATCGGAAAAAAATCGGGGAGCACCTGCACCAGCGCCGTGCGGCACTCGCGGTTCTTCGCCAGCCACATCGTTTGGGCCGCTTCCGGCGTGAACTCCGGGTGATGCTGCTGCACGAGCGAGCAGAGGAACAGCGGGAACGACATCGGGCCGTTGAGGGCCGCGAGCCACGCCGCGCCGAACGTCGCCCACGCGCGCGCCTGCACGATAGCCGATACCTTCGCGTCTTCCGCCGCGAACCGCTTCTCGCTCAGCACGCCCCGCGACGCCTCTAGGTTCGCTTCGATGCTTTGCAGCACGAGGCGCTCGAGGAGCGCTTTCGCGCCTTGTGTGGGGTGGCCGATTTGCCACGCCTTGCCGTTCCACTGCACGACGGGCGGGGGCACTTCCGCCCCCAGCGCCGCCATCGCCCCTTCGGGCCGCACGTCCGCCACGAGTTACCCCCTTACGAAGTCGCCGTGTTGCCCGGCGTGCCGTTGACCGCCACTTCCGCCGTGAACCGCGCCGGCTGGTTCTCGACCGCCACCGAGAGGCTGAACCGCGTCACCGTGCCGGGCACGTTCAGGTAGCCGAGCGGGTTGCGCGTGATGAGCAAATCGAGCGTGACCGCGACCCCGACCTTGATGCCGATGGTTGAGCCGTCGGTCTTGTTGGTGGAGTCGGAATTGAAGTACCCTTCAAGCGTGCAGGTGTGCGGACCCGCGAGGCCGATCAGGTGGTTCGGGTGAATCACCCCGTCGCCGTCCGCGGTACTCTCGAAGTGCGGAATGGGAATGACCGTCGCGGTCTTGTTCATTTCCCACTTGGTAATGCCCCCGACTACGGTGTCGCTACCGCCAATGCGGACCCGCCCGGCGGTGCCGCTCGTGAATGTGTCCGCCATGCGCGCAGCCCTCTTGAGGTTACGGCATGATTGCCGCGCCTACGGGAACCGCGTTTAGACCGACGTGCCCGCGATCACGATGAGCAGCGACACGGCGGCCGCGCCCAAGTTCTCGACCTTGAGGTTCTTTGTCGTGTTCCCGACCGTCTTGCCCGCGGGCGAGCCGACGACGAACGGCGGGCCGCTGGGGAAGATGTCGAGTTTGTCGCCGGACGCGACGAAGAAGCCGACCCACTCGTCGGACGCGGCCCCGCCGATGCGCACGCCGGACGTGTCGCCCCCGGCGGTAATGGCGACGCCGACCGCCTTGATTTTGCGGAACGGGGCCGTCGCGCCGCTCAGCAGTTCCTTAATGTCGCTGCCGGTGTACAGGTCGTAGGTCGCGCTCGATGCGGCGTTAATCTGCACGTTGGTGGCGGCGATGATGTCCGCTTTCCCGGACGCGGTGCCGTAGGCGAGGGATTGCGTGTCGGCGCGGTTGATGCGGGCGAACGGCGCGGTAATCACGTTCGTCGGCGCGTTCCCTTGCGCCGCAACGCGGGCGGTGGCGAGCAGGTTCACAGTGAGCGCGAGCGAGCAATCGGTGAGCGCCATTAGGCGGCCTCCACAACGGCGACACGGTAGGTGATGCGGCAGAAGTGCACGAGCGCGCCGGACTTGCCGCGCCCCTCTTGCCCGCGCTGCTCGCGCACGCGGATCGTCTCGAACGTGCCGCGCGGCGAAGCCAAGTCCGAGAGCGTGCCGAAGTCGAAGCCGTTCCCTTGTGCGGCGGTGCCGCCGTTGCGCTTGATGGCGAGGACGGCCGTATCCACGTCGCCGAGCGACGGATACCACACTTCCAGAACGAACGTAGCGACCTCGTTGGTTTGCCGCTCGAAGCCGAACGAAACGACCTCTTGCCCCTCGTCCTTGAGCACGACGTACCCTTCGGACGTGACGGACAGTTGCGAGCCGTCCGCTTTGACGGCGGGCGCTTGGTCGAAGTAGATCGTCGGGCGCGTGCTGTTGGGGAAGTTGGTCGCGGTGAGCGCGTCGAACTTCGTGAGCGCCGCGTCAATAATGCTTTGCGTCGGCATACGGCATCATTGCCGGCCGCGCGGGAACCGGTTCCGGGCGGTGTGGCAATCATCCCGCATGCCGTACCTCGCCGACCTGCTGCCGGAAGACGCCGCTTCGACGTTCGACCCGGCTACCGATTTGCTGGAAGTGATTGCCAACGAGGGCATGAGTAGCGCCGCGTTCTCGCTTGAAAACGCGGAAGCGACGCTCACCTATTTGGTGAAGTGGAAGAAGGCGCGCAGTTTCTTGCGGTGGATGCTGGGCGTGAGTTTCGCCGACAGCGGTGACCCCTACAAACTGCGGCGCGAGAACCCGCAGATTCACCCGCGGTTCCCGTGGCTGAGCGCCGCGACGGTGAGCTTTTCGGACCACGTGCCGCTCTACAACGACGACAGCGGCGACCCCGCGCCCACCTACGACGGCCCCACCAAACTCACGTCGGGCGCGCCCAACTATCCGGCGGTGTTCACCGACCCCAACGGGATCACCAAGACCGGGTATTACGAGAAGACTTACGCGACCGTGCGGTTCGTTCAGCGACCGTGGCGGTTCCTGACCGACAACCAAATCACGAGCTACGACCAAGAGGTTCGCCGGAACGTCGTGTGGGACGTGGTGCCGCAAGTGGAGATGTTGAGCGCCGAAGGGACGTTGGGCCAACTGCGCTGGAAGGAAACGGGCACCGGCGGGCCGACGGTAGACCAACCCATTCCGGCCGCTTTCGGCACGCTCGTCGCAAAGGCGACCTACACACTCACATGGATGTGGGTTCCGCAGGAGTATTTGAGCAACGACGAGTTTGCGTTTTACCCGCAAAAATTGCTAACGCCGATGGGCAAGGCGAACAGCGTCGCGTTCGGCTCGTTCGACGTGGCAACCGGCCTGATCATGCCGCCGAAGTTCCAGCGGTTCCAGTTCCCTGTGTGCGATTACGCGGGCGAACCCTACTTCGGGTACAACGTTACGATTCCCATCGTGTACTTCCAGCCTCGGCCGCGCGGAGCCACATCGCCGAGCGACGACGGTTATCGCCTGCTGCCGTGGCCGTCGAACTTGAAGTGGTACAGCGCCAAGCGCGCCGACGCCGCGACGTACCTCTATCAAGAGGCGGATTTCAACAAGATTTTCCAGCACATTGACGACCCAAGCTAAGGAGGGCGGGAGATGATTATTTCGCCGTCCGATGCGAACTTCGAGAGCTTCGCGGGCGCGGGCCGCGTGAAGAACGTTCAGATCGGGTTCCCGGTCGAATTGACGGGCGTGTGGAACGCGAGCACGGGCTACCCGTGGAAGCGGCTGATGCTGTCCGGGGTGGCGATGGCGAACGCCGCGCCGCTGCAAATGACCGGCACCAATGCCGTACCCATCGACGGCAACACGGCGCT
>CAZNSL010000715.1:0-3616 GCA_964574975.1 uncultured Alcaligenaceae bacterium
ATATCCGCAGCCCGCGCGACTACTTCATGCAGGACGTGTACCAGCCCAATTACTCGTCCTCGACTCCGCGACGCCGCGAGCCGAGCGGTTGAGCCCGACGCGCCAGCGAGGGGGTTGGCCTCCTCCCTCGCTGGCGCGTCGGGCTCATACGCAGGGCCGGTGTCTCGCTTCGCACACCACCTGCTAGCCCGCCGCCGACTCGACGCGGCAACGACGTACCTTGCCATGGCCCGCGGCCTCGGCTTGCCCGCCGACAACGCGCTGCTCGACCACTGGGACGCGCTGGAGGAGCGCGTCGAGCGCGGCGACAGCATCGCGGCCACGGATTGGGACGACCTGGAACGCCGCTGTGCCGACCCGCTCGCCGAGCGATTGGTGAGCCGTGCGTCGACCGACCGGTCGGGGCTGTTGCTGCTCAACCCGTGCAGCTTCACGCGCCGGATCGCCCTGGAGCGCGACGACGTTGCGCCGGTCGCCGCCGGCCCGGTCAAGGCCGCGCAGCCGGGGGCGTGCGTCGTCGAGGTGCCCGGCTTCGGCTTCGCGTGGGTGCCGACCGGCGAGCCGGGAGCGTCAGCGACCGGAGGCCGCCGCATGACGCTCGCCGACGCCCGTGGCGTCCGCAACGAGTACTTCGACGCCGAAGTTGACCCCGCGACCGGCGGCCTGCGCTCGATCCGCGACCCGCGCGGCCGCGATAACCGCATCGGCCAGCAACTCGTCTTCAACCCCGGCAGCACGATGGTCGCCAAGTCGGTGCGCGTCGTTTCGACCGGGCCGGCCCTCGGCGAAGTCGTCAGCGAGGGGGCCATCCTCGACGGGCAGGAGCGCGTGCTGGCCACGTTCCGCCAGCGCTTCCGCGCCTGGCTCGGCCGGCCGCTGTTGGAGCTGCGGATCGAGCTGTTCCCCGAGCACCACCCGACCGGCTACCCGTGGCACTCGTACTACGGTGCGCGCTTCGCGTGGCGCGACGACCGGGCGACGCTGTTGCGCGGCACGCTCGGCATCGGCAGCGTGACGACGCACACCCGGCCGACCAGCCCGGACTTCCTGGAGCTGCGCTCCGGGTCGGCGCGGACGTGCCTGTTCCCGTGCGGCCTGCCGTTCCACCAGCGACACGGCGGGCGGATGCTCGACGCGATCCTGCGGCCAGAGGGCGAAACGGCGTCGGCGTTCGACCTGGCGATCGGCCTGGACCGCGACCACCCGGCGCAGGCGGCGCTCGGCCTGGCGTCGCCGGTGGCGGTGGTGCCGGTGGCGAAAGGACCGCCACACGTCGGCCCGTCGGGCTGGCTGTTCCACCTGGACGCGCCGAACCTGTTGGCGACGTGCGTGCGCGTCGAGCGCGGCGCGGCGGCGATCCGTGCCCGGCTGTTGGAGGTGAGCGGCTTCGGCGGCGGCGCGACGTGGCGCTGCGCCCGCGCGCCGCGGGACGCAACCCTCCTGGAGCCGGACGGCAGTGCGATGATGCCGCTGAGCGTCGCCGACGATGCGGTGCCGTTCGAGTTCGGCACGAACGACCTGACGACGCTGCGTGTGGTGTGGTGATGGTCGCTACGTGCGGCTATAATCCCTGTTACTACAGCCGGCGGTACTGTGTCGGAGATCATCGAGGTCGACCCCGGCGAGTTGCACGTGCCGCCGAGTCGACCGCAAGGGGCTGACCCCGGCAAACTCGCCCGCCAGATCGCCCGGTACGGTGATTCCCTCGACGGGATGCCGCTACTCGAGGTCGTGCGCGGCAAGGACGGTCGGCTGCGGATCAACGACGGCGTGACCCGTGCCACCCGCGCCGCCAAGTTGCGACCCGGCGAGCGCATCCGGGCCGTCGTGATTCAAGACCTGCCGCGCCTCGACGTGTCGCGCATGCCCCAGGTGAAGGACTGTTTGCCATGACCCCCCAACGCGCCGAACTGCTGGAGGCCGTCGCCACACTGTGGGACCGTTACCCGCACTGGCGACTCGGTCAACTCGTCGCCAACGTCGCCGGCTGGGCCGACCAGGATGTCTGGGACGCCGAGAACGAGCAGCTCCTCGACGCGGCCCGGCTCCATTTGCGCCAGGCCGCGACGCCGGAACCAAACGTCGTCCACGTGAAGGAGTGAGACTGACCAATGATGGGTGTCCCCGACTACCTGAACCCGAACGTGCCGCCCGGACTGAAGCGCGTGCGCATGCCCGTCGTCGATGCGACGCCGGCGGCTCTCGACGGCTACGGCCGGCTCGTCGACTCGCCCGACGATGTGCGCGTCGAGATCGTCCGCTGGCCGGCGAAGGGTTGGCGGCCCGTGGACCCCGATACCGGCGACGAGGCCGGCACCAAGGAAGGCACCTTCCACAGCGAGTGGAAGGGCGACATCCTCTACGGACGCAACGAGGCGGTCGGCGGGCACTACATTCTCGCCTACGCCGAGGAGCCGGCCGCGGCCGACGATCGGCACGCCCGCGTCCCGGCCCGCATCCTCCTCTGGCACGCTAACTACCACCCCGATGGCGGGCAGTTGTTCTTCCCGCTCGACAAGCGGCCGTTCGTCGTGCCGCTGGCCACGCCGGGCGACGACGTGAAGCCGGAGGACTTCGTCTGCTTCCGCTTCGACGGCTCGAAGGGCCTGTACATTCACCCGGACATCTGGCACGAGGGCGTCTTCGCCGTCGGCGGCTCGCAGCGGTTCCTCGACCGCCAGGGAGCCGTCCACGCTCGCGTCTCCGTTGACTTCCCGCGCGAGTTCAAATGTCTATTGGAGGCGGTTCTGACCGATGCGTAACCTGGTCCTCGCCGTCGTTCTCACCGCGGCGTCGGTGGCGCGCTGCGAACCGCCGCTCGATGGAGCGGTGATCGTCGTGGATCCCGGCCACGGCGGGCAAGCGTATTCCAAGAGCTACACCGGTGGCACCGTCGGCGTCACGTCGAAGCTGACCGAGAGCGAACTGAATCTGCGCGTCGCGCTCGAACTAGCGAAGGCGCTGCGGGCGCAGGGCGCGACGGTCCATCTGACCCGCGTGGCCGACCATCGGCTCAGCCGCGAGGGGTCGAAGAATTCCGAGGAGTTGCACGCCCGCATCGACGTCTTCGAGCACCATAACCCGCACTTTTTCCTGTCGGTCCACCACAACGCCGGCCCGGCGACCGCGACCGGTCACACCGCCCTGTACAAGCACAACGCGACCGACGACCGGCTGTACGAGGCGCTCGCCCGTTCGGTCAACGACGCGCTGGTGGGCGTCGTGCCGGGGCCGAAGCGCAAGCTCATCAAGGGCAGCTACCACATCCTGCGCGAGACCGCGATCCCCGGCACCATCAGCGAATCCGGCTTCATGACGAACGCCGCGTTCGACACGCTGTCGAACCAGCCCGACTACCCGGCGAAGGAGGCCGGCGCGATCTGCAAGGGCGCGGTGGCGTACTGGGCCGAACACAAGGCCGCGCTCGTTGCCCTGCGCGAGAAGCTGTCGCAGGAGCGCGCCGCCCGGCCGCGCGACCCGAAGACGTTCACGGCCATCGAGTTGAACCCCGCGTTCCGCATGGAGATGGCCCAACTGCTGGCGAAGGTCGCGCCCGACGGCCACTACGATGCGGCGAAGGCCGGCGAGTACGTCGCAAAGTTCCGCAAGGCGGCGG
>CAZNSL010000716.1:0-3614 GCA_964574975.1 uncultured Alcaligenaceae bacterium
CAAAACACACCGACGGGTGACGGCGGCAGCGGCGGGTTCGCCGGGATCGGTGCGGGAATTGTTGCTGTTGGCGTCACTGGAACCGCTGGCTTCCAGGCTGCGGGGATCACTGTGGGTGCCGGGCAGGGCGGGCAGGCGGCAGCCGGTGGCGCCGGCGGTGTCCACAGCGCGACACTCGCGCGAAACGGGTTTGCGGGATTGGTCACCGGCGCCGGTGGCAATGGCGGGCCCGACAACGGTGTTGACTCAGGCGGCGGCGGTGGTGGCGGCTTCACCGGTGGCGGTGGCGGTGCCGCGACCCAGGGCGATTCGCGTACCGGCGGCGGTGGTGGCGGCGGCTCGAGCTTTGTCCGTGCGACTTCGCCGACGGTTTCGGCGACGGCACCAAGTGCAATCTCGGGATCGGGTGCCGCACAGACGGGTATCGGTGCTGCGAACGGCGCGGCGGGCGCCGTCACGATCGACTGGGTCCCTTGCATCTACCAGCTCAGCGTTGCGAAGAGCGCGTCGCCGTCGCCGGTGAACGCGGGCGCACGGACGGTTTGGACGGTCTCGGTCACGAACAACGGCCCCGATCCGATGACGAAGGGCGACACGGTTACGCTGACCGATACGTTGCCGAGCGGCCCGATCGGTTCGCCGACGCCAACGTTTAGGGTGCTGTCGATCGGCACGAGCGGCGGATCGAACGCCGACATGACAAGCGGTGCCATGACCTGCACGGGCGTGACGGTCGGCTCGTCGATGCCATCATCCACCGTATGTTCGCGCCCCTATAGCGCGCCGAGTGCACCGGGCGCACCGGGGGCACCTGGCGACAGGCGTGGGTTGAACAGCGGCGAAACGCTGACGATCACCTACGAACAAGTTTTCACGAACGCGACAGCTGCCGCGACGATCACCAACACAGCGTCTACCGTCGACCGTTCGTCCACGAGCGGAACGACGGACATCGTCGGCGTGACAGCCACGCGCAGCGCCAATGCGTCCGTTACCGTGACCCCTTACAATCTTGCCGTGACGAAGACGCGGTCGGCGGCGACGGCCAATCCCGGCGACACGCTGACGTGGACGGTCCAGGTCACGAACAACGGCCCCGGCAACATGGAAGGGCCGGATGAGACGGCGGCCAATCCGCTCATCGTCACGGAAACGCCGCCGCCGGCTAACGTTTCGGCGCTCTCGCTGACCGGTTCGAGTGGCGCGGCAGGTGCCTGTACCTACGCCAGCCCCACCGTCACTTGTCCCGCCGGGTTGCCGGCCGGGCAAACACAGACGCTGACGTTCCAGCAGACCGTGAATGCGGGCGTTGTGGGCGGAACGACGATCACGAACGGCGCGGCCGTGACGGACTTCGTCACCGGCGATACGAACGACAGCGCTTCGGCGACGGTGACTGTCAATCCGACGGCCGATCTTGCAGTGACGAAGAGCAACGGCGTTGCGAGCGTCGCTGCCGGCGGTACGACGAGCTATACCGTGACCGTCACGAACAATGGGCCGACAAGCGTGACGGGCGCGACGCTCACCGACGCTGCGGTTGCGGGGCTTTCCAAGACGTCGGTCAGCTGTTCGGGGACGCCTGGCCAATGCACGGGTGGCACGACGCCGAGTGTGGCGCAGCTTGAGGCGGGCTATGCGCTGCCGGCGCTCGCTAGCGGCCAGACCTATCAGCTCACGGTAGCCGCCAACGTGACGGCGACCAGCGGCAGCGTCGCCAATGTTGCAACGATCGCGCCGCCGTCGGGCACGACCGATCCTACGGGCGGCAATAACTCTGCGACCGATACCGATAGCGTGACGCCGTTTGCCGATCTTGCGATTACGAAGACCAACGGTGCAAGCAGCGTCGGCGCAGGCGGTTCGACCAACTACACGATCACGGTCACGAACAACGGCCCGTCGGGGGTGACGGGAGCGACGATCACGGACGCGGCAGCGGCCGGGCTCTCGAAGACGGCCGTCGCCTGTTCGGGCACGCCGGGTCAATGTACCGGCGGGACGACGCCGTCGATCGCACAGCTGGAAGCGGGTTATGCGCTGCCGGCGCTCGCGAGCGGTCAGACCTACCAGATCATCGTGTCGGCGAGTGTGACAGCCGCCGGCGGTTCGGTTGCGAACACAGCAACGATCGCCCCGCCCTCGGGCACCGCGGATTCGACGCCCGGCAACGATAGCGCGACCGATACGGATACCGTCACGCCGGCCGCCGATCTTGCGATTACGAAAACAAACGGCGCGAGCAGCGTCACCGCCGGCGGCACGACCACCTATACGGTCACGGTCACGAACAACGGTCCTTCGCCGGTAACCGGTGCAACGATTACCGACGCGGCAGTCGCGGGACTCGCGAAATCCGGTGTCGCCTGCTCAGGAACGCCGGGTCAGTGCACGGTAGGCACGACGCCATCCGTCGCGCAGCTCGAGGCGGGTTACGCGTTGCCCGCTTTGGCGAGCGGCCAAACCTATCAGTTGACCGTGGCAGCGAACGTGACGGCCGCGAGCGGTAGCGTCGCGAATACGGCGACGATCGCGCCGCCGTCCGGCACGACGGATCCATCGAGCGGCAACGACACTGCGACCGACACGGATACGGTGACCGAGGTTGCGAACCTGGTGACGGTCAAGACGCTGACCTCCGGCAACGCGACGCCGTCGGCGGGCGATACGGTGACGTTCCAGATTGCGGTGACGAACAACGGTCCGTCGGGTGCGACCAACGTCACGCTGACCGATACGCTGCCTGCGGGTTTGACGGCGGCGGGCGGTAACGGGACCGCAAGCCAAGGAACCTACACGCCGGGCACCGGCGTTTGGGCAGTCGGCGCGCTTGCGAACGGCGCGACAGCAACGCTGACGCTTGCCGGCACGGTCAATGCGGGTCAGGGCGGCAATACGATCACCAACACGACTACGGCCGCCTCGACACCGGACCAAACGGATCCGACGACGAGCGGCGACGATCTCAGCGAGACCGTCAACGTGTTCTTGCCGGTGATCGATGCGGAGAATGACGCCGGCACGGTTGCGAACGGTGCGAACGGTGGTGTCGCGGTTGCCAACGTTCTCGTGAACGACACGCTGAACGGTGTGCCCGCGACGTTGGCCACGATTGCGCTCACGCAGGTCAGCACGACGAACCCGAACGTGACGCTGAACCCGGCGACGGGGGCGGTGAGCGTTGCTCCTGCGACACCGGCGGGGACCTACACGGTCACGTATCAAATCTGCGAGCAGCTTAATCCGACGAACTGTGACACGGCGACCGTGACGGTGACGGTTGGTGCGGCGCCGATCGATGCGGTGAACGACGATTACTCGGCGAGCCCGGTGAACGGTGCGTCGGGCGGCAACACAGCTTCGGTTCTGGCCAATGATACGCTGAACGGCGGTGCGGTGACGGTTGGGGTTGGTGGCAATGTCACGCTGACGCCGGGGGCTGCGCCGACACCGGCGGCCGGTTCGATCGCGATGAACGCCGATGGGACGATTACGGTTGCGGTTGGCGCGACGGCTGGGACGTACAGCTATCCGTACACGATCTGCGAGGTGTTGAACCCGACGAACTGCGATACGGCGACGGCGACTGTCGTTGTCTCTGCGGCGCCGATCGA
>CAZNSL010000717.1:0-3607 GCA_964574975.1 uncultured Alcaligenaceae bacterium
ATCCAGCGCCCTGGGCACCCCCTTGGCGGGGCTGCCCCCCCCCGGGGCCGGCGTGCCCCGGCTGCGCGTGGCCCCCGCCCCCCGGGCCCACCCCGGCCGCTCGGGCGGAACGTCGTGGAGGTGCTGAGTCATGCGTAACGCGTTAATCCTCGACCTTGCCGACTGCACGGAGTTCCGCCAGAGCCTACAGGCCCGGCCGCCGCGGTTCGTCCACTGCACCGCGCTGCTGATGGCCCTCCTGGCGGGCACGGCCCTGGCGTGGGCGGCCCTGACCGATGCGGACCTGGTCGTCCGCGGGGCCGGCCGGGTGCGGCCGGTGAACTCGCCGCACCGCGTCACCAACCCGGTCCAGGGCGAGGCGCTGAGCGCGACCGCGGGCGGGCGCGTCGTCGAGGTTCGCTTCCGCGAGGGCGAGGCCGTGAAGAAGGGCGACGTGCTGCTGCGGTTCGACACCGAGCGGCTTCAGAACGACATCGCGCAGCAGGAACAGAAGCTGCGGCTGGCCCGGCACGAACTGGCCGAGGGCGCGCAGATGGAGAGCTTGCTCGCGCGGCAGTTCGAGGCGGGCAAGGCCAAGGGCAATGCCGAGCTGGCGCAAGCCCGCGAGACCGTGCGCCGGAACAAGGAGCGGCAGGCGGCCGAGGTCGAGGAAGTCCGCGCCGAGCTGAAGAACGCTCGCACCGACGAGGCGCGGCTGGGCCGGCTCGCCGCCCAGCGCGCTGTGGCCCGCGTCGAATTCGACCAGGCGGTCACCAAGCGGCAGGTGCTGGAGCGGCGTTTGCAGCGGGCTGCGGTGCCGCCGGAGCAAGGCACGATCGAGGCAGCGCGGCAGGCGCTCGCCGTTCAGGAGCGCGACTACGCTCTGCGGCGCGAGGAGTTGGCCCTGAAGCGAGCCGCCAAGCAGGCCGAGGTCAAGGCCGCCGAGATCGACCTGGCCAAGCTGGCGATGCTGCGCCGGCAGGCGGAGGTGCGGGCACCGATCGACGGCATGGTGGCGTCGGGCGAGGTCAAGGTCGGCGACCTGTTGGAGCCGGGGCGGACGGTGCTGGAGATCGCGGAGCAGAACGGCTTCATCTTCGAGGCGGTCGTCACCAGCGACGAGATTGGCCTGTTGCGGGTCGGCTTGCCGGCGCGCGTGAAGCTCGACGCGTTCGATTACCAGAAGTACGGCTCGCTGCCAGGGACGGTGCTGTTCATCTCGCCGGATAGCGGCGTGACGCGCGGCCCGCAGACGGGCACGGCCGCCGCCGGGGCCGACGCGCCGCGGCAGCCGACCGTGCCGCTGTACGTCGTGAAGATCGCCCTGAGCGGCGACGAACTGAGCCAGGGCCAGTTCACGGGCAAGCTGAAGCTCGGCATGGCCGGCCGCGTTGAGATCGTCACCGACCAGGAGAGCCTGCTGTCGCTCTTGGTGCGACGCATTCGCCAAAGCATCAGCCTGGGATGATGGTGGCCCCGCTCCCGCTCGGCCGCGGAAAAATCCCTGCAATCGGTGCGAGTGTGAAGCCGGTTACAGAAGCCGCCGACGCGGGCGGGTACCCTCAATGGCGACGATGGAGTCCGTGTTGCCGCGGGGGATGTCAGGATGAGTCAGCTACGCAGTCCGGCCGCCGTTGGGTTAGCCGCCCACGAACGGCGGGCCGTCAACGCGAAGGAGGCGTGCCAACTGTTGCATGCCGGGGCCGACGCTCTGCGCGCCCTCGATTCCGACCTGGACCGCTGCGAACTCGACGAGGTGGCCGCCAACGGCGTCGTCCGCCTGGAACTGGCCGCGGTCGAGCGTCTGCTCGGCGAGGCGTGGGAGGCGAAGCTGGAGAGCAACCCTCACGTCGGCCGCAATCGGCTGATTCTCGGCGAGTCGCTCGCCGACGACGGTACCCAGTACGTCTACATCGACGCGACCCGGCTGGAGGAGGTCGCGGCCGGGGTGGTGACGCAGAACGAGGCGTCGCGGATGCTGGAGCGGCGCTTCGGCGGCATCGACCGGGCGCAGCGGTTCATTGCCGACAACGCCAAGCCGGGCGGGCCGGACTTCCAGTTCTCCGAGACGTTCATGGGCGGCTTCCTCGGCGACCGCTGGCGCGACCGCCTCAAGCGTTCGGCGCTACCGTTCGCGGAGCGGCACGAGAACGGTCAAACGAGCGTGTTCGTGGCGTTCGCGCCGTTCTGCGCCGCCGCCGAGCGGGCGCTGCGCAGCGTCGCGGCTCGGAAGCGGAATTAGCCACAGATAAACACAGATGAACGCGGATAAATGCACTAATTCTAAGTGCATTTATCTGCGTTCATCTGTGTTCATCTGTGGCTAATTCCTCTTCCTACTCCGCGAGGGCATTCGTCAGGCAGACGAGGATGTCGGCGCGGTCCGACTTCGGCTTGCCGAGCGGCACGCGGACGATCACCGGGGCACCGCCGCGCGGGATCTTCAAGGCGATGCGCTTCTCGTCGCGCAGGTTGGTCGAGCTTTCGCTGACGCCCTCGTAGAGCTTGGCCGCTCCGCTGACGATCATCTCGCCGTCGGTGCGTGCCTCGGCCGTCAGGATCACCTCGATGCGCACCTCGCCGCCGATCTTCAGGTACGGCACCCGCACCGCCACCGGCCCCGCGCCGGCGTCCACCGGCATGTCCACTGCCGTCTCCTGGTGGCCGTGTTCGTCCGACCACAACAGTTCGTGGTCCGTGCCGTCGATCACGACGATACCGCCGAGCTTGCGCTTCATGGTGAGGACTCCCCTTTCTCAGTACTGAGTACTGAGGACTGAGGACTGAGTGAAGACAGAGAACCACCTGTCTTCACTCAGCACTCAGCACTCAGCACTCAGTACTTCGTTTAGCGGGGCGCGCCGAGCGCCCGCGCGATCAGGTCGTAGCCGTCGGCCGCCGTCACCTTCGCCCGGACGATGTCGCCGGGCTGCAAATTCTTGCCCTTCACCCGCACGAGTGCGTCGATCTCCGGGGCGTCGGCGTGCGTGCGGGCCTGCACGTGGTTGGCGAATTCCGGGTCCGGGCCGTCCACGATGGCCTCGACCTCACGGCCGACCTGGCCCTTCGCCCACGCGAATGCCACCTCCTGCTGGATCGCCATCAACCTATCGCGCCGGAGCGTTTTGACCGCCTCCGGCAAATGGCCCGGCAACTTCTCGGCCGGCGTGCCCGGTTCGAGCGAGTACGGGAACACGCCGCAGCGCTCGAATTTTACCGCGCGGACGAAGTCGCACAGCTCCTCGAACTCGGCGTCCGTTTCGCCGCGGAAGCAGAGGATGAAGGTGGTTCGTACCGCTAGGCCGGGGATTGCGGCCCGCAGCTTCGCAAGCTGTTCCTCGGTGGATGCGCGGGTGACGCGCCGCTGCATCCGCCGCAGCATCCGGTCGTTGATGTGCTGCAAGGGCACGTCCAGGTACGGCACCACCTTCTTCGACGCGGCCAGGGCAGCGACGACCTCATCGGTGAAGTGTTCCGGGTAGCAGTACAGCACGCGCACCCACTCGACGCCGTCCACGTCGTCGAGGGCGCGGATCAGGTCGGCGAGGCGGCTCTTGCCGTACAGGTCGAAGCCGTAGTACGTCGTGTCCTGGGCGACGACGACCAGTTCGCGCACGCCGTCGGCGGC